>JAEZBX010000158.1 GCA_023412765.1 Bacteroidota bacterium | reverse complement strand
CTTCCATATAAGACAGATCCTCAATAAGGAGAAAAAGCTGCCAGTCACTGGCTTTGGTTGTAAAATTCGAGGGATAAACCTTTTCAAGGTGTTGATCAAAACGGAACTGAAAATCCTTACAACTTCCAGTATAATATCTGTCCAGTTTGCTGGAATAAAGAATGTATACGCTAGCCATAACGGGGAGAAAACAATATGCCATTGCTTTCGCAAGTACCCGGGGCGGGAGTTGAACCCGCACGACGTTTAACCGTCACAGGATTTTAAGTCCTGCGTGTCTACCAATTCCACCACCCGGGCAAAACAAAAAAAGTGCGAGCGTAATCTCACACTTTGCATAGGTAACCATTACTGTTAAATGGCTAACTTTCATGAGCGGGAAACGAGGCTCGAACTCGCGACCCCGACCTTGGCAAGGTCGTGCTCTACCAACTGAGCTACTCCCGCATTTTGGTGGTGTGGGTGTGATGAATAGGGATGCAAATTTAAGTCTGATTCGTAAATTTCCAAATTGCCACAGATGAATGAGAGTTAATGTTTTCTGGTCATTTTCGGACGTGATCGTTCGATTCTGAAATCTCAACTGCGCTTTAACTGTCGTAGAACCCAATTTTTTCCATGGCACCAATTTGGCACAAGCAGCTGCCAAACTGCTTGCCATGCTAAGGAATTACCTCAAGATCGCTATAAGAAGTCTGATTCGGACAAAACTGTACTCCGCAATTAATATCCTCGGGCTTTCTCTGGGAATTGCTTGCTGCCTGCTGCTCTCCCTTTATGTTAAGGATGAATTCGAGTATGACCGTCATCATGAAAGGCTTGCGGATCTTTATCGCTTGAATACGGAATTCAAGGGCGTCGTGGGTTTTGATAAACTGGCAACAGTTTCTCCTCCCATAACCATGGCTTTGAAAGAAGATCTCCCGGAAGTTGAAGCGGCTGCCAGGATATATCCGACTTTTAGCGCCGAAAATCTCATTCAATACGAGGACAATAAATTTTACGAATCAAACGTATACCTGGCAGACTCGACACTTTTTGACGTCCTCACCTACGACTTCATTGAAGGAAATCCAAAAAGAGCTCTTGCGGATGCCAACACGGTTGTAATATCGGAGGAAATAGCCCGTAAACTTTTTGGAAATGAATCCGCTCTTGATAAGAGCATCTTGATCAGTCATGGTGATGAACCTGGAAATTACAAAATAACGGGGGTGTATAAGCAGAGCAAATCCTTCCTGGATGTCAATATGTTTACCTCGGTCATGAGTGCTGGTCTCGGACACTATATGCGCACCAATCCACAAGCTGCTGATGAGTGGGCGGGACAAAATTTTGTTGGTGGTTTCCTTAAGCTGAAGCCCGGTCATTCCAGGGAACAGATGGAGAAAAGTATCAATGACGTTCTGATAAAATATGGAGCCGAGGATATGAAAGCTCTTGGTATCACTAAGACATTGCACCTGGAACCTATTAAGGACATTCATCTCAAATCTCAGGTCGACAAGAGTCAGCGAATAACCTATATCTACATTGTCGTTTCTATAGCAATATTCATTCTCCTGTTGGCCTGCATCAATTTTATGAATCTTTCTACTGCAAAGGCAACAAAGAGAGCATCAGAGATTGGTATCCGGAAGGTAATGGGTGCTTTTCGTGGAAGTCTTATCAAGCAAATACTGGGAGAAGCAATGGTTATTGTAATTCTTTCGATAGTCGTGGCGGTGGGCATTGTATATGCCGCCCTTCCAGCGTTTAACGAACTTTCGGCAAAGAACATTTCGCTCGATAATCAAACTGCTTTGTATTTCGGCCTGGCCCTAATAGTGTTAACAATTTTGACTGGAGTGGTTGCAGGAAGCTATCCCGCATTCTATATGTCTTCATTTGAGCCAGTCCAGGTACTGAAGGGCAAATTTACATTAAGCAATGCATCCGGAATACTTCGCCAGGGTCTCGTGGTGTTCCAATTTACTGTCGCGATAGCATTAGTCTGTGGAATGATAATTATTTCAAGACAGCTTTCCTTTATGAAGGAAAAAGATCTTGGCTTTGATCCAAATGCAAAAATTGTAATCCCGTTGCGTACAGCAGAAGCAAGACAACACTATGCAACGTTGAAAACAGCTTTAACCAGCGTAGGCTCCGTACAGGGAGTTTCTGCTACTAATTATCCTCCGGGGACGGCCATTCTACAGGATATGGCCTATTACCTGGAAGGAGGAAATATGGACAATGCAATCCTCAACCGCAGAAATACTATCGACTCAGATTATTTACAGCTAATGGGCATTGAATTAATAGCAGGTCGTGCCTTTACCAACAATCGCGAAATGGATTCACAGGGTAAACTTATGATCAATCGTGCCTCGGCCAAGAAATTCGGTAAGGAGCCAGAGCAAATGATTGGACAAAACATTCACTTTGACTGGCAGGGTGAGCATTACAAGTTCGAGGTGATCGGAGTGGTAGAAGACTTTAATCAAACTTCGCTGAAAGATCCAATCATTCCTATCGTCTTTGAAATGCCTCAAAGTGAAAGTGAATACCACTTCCTCGTAGCAAATGTAAATTCATCCGAATTTTCTAAAACTTTTTCTGCGATCGAAAAGATATGGGCTGGACAGGTAAACGATGCTCCCTTCGAATATTCTTTCCTGGACGATGACCTGCAAAAACAATACAATGAAGACCAACGCATCTCTAAAATCATTACAAGTTTTGCTGTGATCGCTATGATAGTGTGCAGTCTTGGTTTATATGGTCTGTCTTCATTCATGGCTGAAAGAAGATTGAAAGAAATTGGTATTCGAAAAGTACTCGGAGCTAACGCGACACAAATTCTGGGAATGATGTCCAGGGAATTTGTTAAGCTGGTATTGCTCGCGTTTATCATTGCCGCACCGCTTTCGTGGTATGCCATGAATAAATGGCTCGAAGGATTTGAATATAAGACAACCCTAAATATATTCATTTTCATTGTCGCAGGGGTCGGTGCACTAGCTATAGCGTTGTTCACGATAAGCTATGAGTCCGTTCGAGCTGCGAATACAAATCCCGCCCGGACATTACGGAGTGAGTAGGCTATTGGCCAAATGATTTTTAGTCAGAACACTCGTCCGGGGTGAGAAAATGTTTCGATATTGCGCGGCAACTATCGACTATTAAATCATGGACGAATCAATAACCATCCGCCCTGGATTGAAAACAGATTTGCCGCGCGTACTAGAGCTTGTAAAGGAGCTTGCAGAATATGAACGGGCACCTCACGAAGTAATAAACACAGTTGCTCAAATGGAAATTGACGGCTTTGGCCCCAATCCAATTTACGGCTTTTTTGTGGCTCAGAATGAAAAGGAAATTGTCGGACTATCACTCTTCTACTGGAGATACTCAACCTGGAAAGGCAAGCGACTTTATCTCGAAGACATCATTGTAACTGAGAAAGAGCGCGGGAAGCAGATAGGCAAGAAGTTGTTTGAACGTACCATGCAGCACACCCTCGACGAAAAATGTTCGGGAATGATGTGGCAGGTTTTAGACTGGAATGAACCTGCAATCAATTTTTATAAGAAATACGGGAGCATCATCCAGAATGAATGGATGAACTGCACACTTGAAAGCACTCAGATAGAAAAATACTCAGCGAAGTAAAGTAGATTTTTTGAACCGCGAAGGCGCAAAGACGCTAAGGGAATAAAGGCATACATATACGCTAAGGGGTAATACGGCAAACCGATTTCTAGAGCACATTCGTTTAGTTTGATACCGAGGGTACCCGTTTATTTCATTCTCACCAGAATTGTCAACTTGGACTAACCTTTGCGTCATGGCGCCATTGCGGTTAATACGGCTTCTTTAGACATCAACATCAAGTATTGCCCAAACCGGTATAAAATATCCGCCCTTAAGTAACACCACATCGTCTGCGTAGTCAACTACGTCAGATTCCGTGTCAAGTGTTTCACCATTGGGGAGGCGCATGTAAATATTGATGGGAACATGATCAATGTTGCTGATGATCATGGCGCGTTCGAGTTTGTGTCTGCGCGCTTCTTTTTCATCGTTATTATTCAGCACATCCTGCTGGCCGAAGTGAAGCATTTCTATATCTGAAGGATTGATATGTTTTGAGTTTTTCATAAGGGTAAGTTTTAAAGGATCAAATCTTGGGATGACTTATTCAGAACATGACCTTTGTGGTGGCCGGCAAATTCGTGAAAAACAGTGGTGACTAATTCAGACTTATTGTTTCCAGGAATGTGAAAAGGGTTTTTGGCGGACAGACTGCTCCAAAGGAAGGAAAATGATGCGAATAATATCAGCATCCGTAATTTCATGCCTTACCCCGCTTTTCTGACTATTAGTAAGTTAACAAAATTCCGGGTTTTTGGCTTAAGATGTCCCGTCAAAAATTTTATGACACTTCTTCAAGAAGCGTCATGAAGGCGACGTGTTTGTCCTTAAACCTTAATCGCAGCTTTTCGAGGATAAGGGGAGCAAACCTTTCGAAATAAAGATTTACTTCGTTCAGCGATGGTGCGAGATATTGTATGCTATAGGATGTGTTACTCTCGTCATCGTCCTGGAGCACCTTGTACATTTTAAATTCCGAAAAAAGTTTCGTTCGCATTACCTCCGGGATATGCTCTGTTTTTATCCAACGCAGCCATTCGCTTTCAACTTCTTTATCGATACCAATTGTAATGTTATATAAAAGCATGTCTAAAGGTACCGGTCAAAAGTGGAATGTCATACGGTAACTATGTACTTTTTGGTGATGACTGTTGCTCAAACCGGTTCGGGCAAATGGTAGGTCCCTGCTGAAAAAAGTGAAAATGAAAATCAAAACACTGAACTAACTCTAAAAGAGGAACTTCTTCAAAGGCTTAGATAAGTAAGTGCGAGAAAAAACAAGCACTAATTAAATTTTGCATGTACTTAATTCTGTTATGATGGATTTGATAATTTTCCTGTACCTATCCACTTTTTCTTTTGCTCACCCAAAAGAAAAAGTTCCAAAAAGAAAAGGGTGGGTCGAAATATGCTGGCCACCGCGCATTCCGGGCCACCCCCGCATTTCGACCAGGCCACCGCACCGGCAGAGATCCAAGGACGTACCC
>JAEZBX010000154.1 GCA_023412765.1 Bacteroidota bacterium | reverse complement strand
GGTTTCTTCAATCTATAAGGATACAAAATGGTTAGGTGCGACCGGGATTTGGATGCGTTATCGATAGCCCACTGCAAGGTCTTTTTCGACGAATCGGAAAAATCAATGACGCATAAGATTGTTCCCTGTACTTTATCCACAATCATAGAATACCAAACGTAAGCCCTCGATGCCCGACAAACACAAATTTTAGTCAGCAGAAAAAATGATTTTTATCATGAACCGGAGTACGTTATATTACAGGCATGCTCCGAAACAATCCGTCACTATTTGTTGATTCCGATGCCTTTAGGGAAATATTTGTGAGTATGTCCGAAGGGATAATCATAGTCGACGAAGTGGGAAGAATTGTAATTGCGAATCCGGTTTCGGAACAGATTTTCGGCTATCAGGCTGATGGTTTGACTGGTGTTAATCTGGAGGAATTGTTACCCGCGCGCTATCGTAGCCGGCACGTTAATTTTCGTGAAGGATTCAATAGAAATCCCGAGCCACGGAGGATGGGATTTGGCCGCGATCTGAAAGCCTTGCGGAAGGATGGAAGCGAATTTCCGGTGGAGATCAGCTTGAGTTTTACAAGGGTTAAAGGACAGCTGCTGGTCATGGCGTTCATAAGCGACATCTCGCAGCGAAAGAAAGCCGAGGAGGCGCTGAAGCGGAGCGAGGAGCAATTACTGGTCTACGCCGCTGAGCTCGAGCGAAAAGTAGAGGCCCGGACACATGCTTTAAACGATACGATTAGCAGACTCGAGAAGGAAGTACGCGAGCGCAAAAAGGCAGAGGAGGAGGTTCGAAAAGCTTTTGAAAGGGAACGCGAGGTTAATGATTTGAAATCGAAGTTTGTGTCGATAGCATCGCACGAGTTCAGAACACCTTTAAGCGCCGTGCTTAGTTCGGCTTCATTGATAAATCAGTACAAAGAGAAAGGTGAACTTGAAAAGGTTACTAAACACGTGGCACGCATCAAGTCTTCCGTAAATCACCTTACGGCCATTTTAAATGATTTCTTATCATTGGGGAAACTCGAGGAGGGAAAAATTGAGGTAAACAACGAAATTATTCGCGTTAATGAATTTCTAAATGAGGTCAGGGAGGAACTGCTTGAAACCCTTCGAGCCGACCAGGAAATTATCATTAAAGAAACACCCGGGGCACTTGAGATTAAGTCGGACGTTCGTATTTTGAGAAATATACTTTTCAACCTGATTTCAAATGCCAGCAAGTATTCATCGCCGGGTAAAATCATTTACGTAGAAGCGCGCCTGGAAAAAGACCAAGTGGCATTTGACATACGGGACGAAGGAATCGGGATACCTGAACAGGATTTTAAACACATGTTCGATCGCTTTTTCAGGGCCAGCAATGCCGGCGACACGCAGGGGACAGGCCTGGGTTTAAACATTGTGAAACGGTACGTGGAATTGCTGCATGGATCGGTAACATTTTCCAGTGTATATGGAGAGGGGAGTACCTTTACCGTAAGACTGCCGATAAATAATTCTTTATGAAAAAAATTCTTTTGATCGAAGACAACCTTGATGTTCGGGAAAACACAGAGGAAATACTTTCCCTTGCAAATTATCAAGTGTTAACTGCACCGAACGGAAAGGTCGGAGTCGAATTAGCCCAGCGGGAGAAGCCAAATCTTATCATTTGTGACATAATGATGCCCGAGTTGGATGGTTATGGAGTGCTTCACATACTCAGCAAAAATGACGAGACGGCCCGGATCCCATTTATTTTTCTTACCGCCAAAACGGAAAAATCTGACATTCGCAAGGGCATGAACCTTGGGGCCGACGACTACCTTACAAAACCCTTCGACGATACTGATTTGTTGAATGCCATTGAGATAAGACTTAAGAAGCATGAAATGCAGCGGACGCATTATGAAGGCAACGCCGAAGGACTTGACAACTTTATTAAGGATGCTCAGACGGCGCTCAACATCAAGGACCTTGGTAAAGACCGGAAGGTAAAAATGTTGAAAAAGAAAACAGAAGTCTTCGCGGAGGGAGATTTGCCCTTAAACGTTTTCTTTATCAAGTCCGGAAACGTAAAAACTTTTAAGTCGAATGCAGATGGAAAAGAACTGATCATCAACCTGTTTTCAACCAATGATTTTTTTGGTTTCGAAGAAGTTCTGGAGAATACGAATTACCAGGAGTCTGCCGTTACGATGCAAGACACGGAATTGATCACGATTCCCAGGCATGACTTTATGCTTCTGATCCAGAATCATCCAGATGTATCAAAAACCTTTATTAGCCTGCTATGTAAGAAAGTGGCAGAGCGGGAGGCACAGCTGCTTAACCTGGCTTACAACTCTGTGCGACAGCGTACAGCCGAAGCGTTGCTGAAGGCCGATACGCTGAGAGATTCAAAATCGGCCATTGCAATTTCCAGAGATGATCTGGCAAAGATGGTAGGTACTGCGGCGGAGTCAGTTATTCGCGTCTTGTCTGATTTTAAAAATGAAGGGTTGATCGAAACAGATGGAGCAAAAATTAAAATTCTACAACCGGCAAAGCTTGAAAAGGTTGTCAGGTGGAATGTTGCGCGCTAGAGTTTACGCTCTATACCTTCCGTAAATTTTGCAAGATAGAATAAAGGAATAGGATTCTTAGGTGTGGGTATAAGGTATAACGAATAACGAATAACGAATCACGAATCACGAATAACGAATAACGAATAACGAATAACGAATAACGTGATCAACGACAAAGCACAATATCGACGATTCCCTGGCGAATCGATTCCTGGTGGTGCAGGCTCACCATATATACGCGTGCGATCAAAAGCATTCCCGAAGTGATTAGCAACCCATTGGTCACATATTGCATTTTCAATTTCAGACGCTTAAAAATAAATGGGAGAAAGCTGGTGAAGCCCAGCATGGCCGGCAAAGTTCCAAGACCAAAAAGCAGCATGAACAACAGTCCTTCACCGGGTGCCTTCAGTGTTATGCAAAATGATAAGGCGATCAGAACCAAACCGCAGGGAAGAAGGCCGTTCAATCCGCCAAGGACAAAAACAGAACCTATTGTTTTGTTTTTTAAATAAGAACCGAACAAGATTTTAATCGATCCTGTGAATGATCCCGCTGCCCGTGAAAATGCCGGAACATTTACTCTCAACAATCCGAGCCCTGAAATAACCAGTACAATGCCCAGCACAATGGAAATAAGATTCTGAAATTTTAGAAATGGAATAAAATATCCGATTGAGGCTACCACTGCGCCAAGTATGGAATAAACAAAAATGCGACCTGCATTGTAAACCGTTCGATTAAGCAAAGCCCGGGAATTCATGTTTGTCACTGCCATGGCGAGCGGGCTGCACATGCCAATGCAGTGCAAACTTCCAGCTAATCCCATGACCAATGCCGTAACAATCATATTACAGATAAATAACCTGCTCGTAGAAATATTCTTTCCCCTTCACCGTCCATTGCATTCGTGCGCGGTACATCCCCGCCATAAGTTCTGCGGTAGAAAATCGTTGAAGCTGAGTAGCCGTCGCGTTGATCGGAAACTTCGTGTCTAACGATGCATTTGATGGCCGGAACAAGGTGAGCTCACCATTTTCAAGTTCGCTAAAGTCGAATGTCACTTCGATTGATCCACGACTAGCAACAATAGTTGGCTTACTTGCAAGTGCTGAAGTATTTTCCAATCTGGTAATCTGCTTTTGATATTCAAGTTCCTCGCGATAATAATCTTTGGATACCAGGCTTACATCCGCGCGTATGCACACTGTAACCAGCGTTCCTATGAAGGCGGTGAATAACACGAAAGACACAATAATCCATTTACCCCAATTCATATCACACTTTATTTTTTTGCATCAGATGCCCGGGAGACCGGACCGATAAATTTCACTTTTAAAGTTTCCATGCGCTTTTCCTTTCCGTAAACGCCCAGGGTCACCGTTGTTGATGCGCGGGTTACCTTAGAATCAGGTATCTTTATAAAGTATACACCTTTAAGAAGACCACCGGCAGGAATTACAATGGATTTTCCATCTGCTTTCTGGATACTCGCATAATCCGGAGATTCAACTTTAACACTGACGTCGATATCATCAAAAGTTTTATTTACAAACTCAACATTATACAGATTCGTTACGAACCCGGGTTCAGTCTGATACAACGTCCCAGGTACTTTTAAAACAGTTGTTTCAACATCAGAGCGGGTTGCAAGCGCAAAACTTAGTAGTCCTACCAATGCTACAAGAACTAACGAGTAACCCCAGACCCTGGGTGTAAATAATTTTACAACTCCATTGGTGATGCTATTAATAGAAGCGTAGCGGATCAGTCCTTTCGGCTTACCGATCTTGATCATCACGTCATCGCATGCATCTATGCACGCAGTACAATTGACGCATTCCAATTGTGTTCCATTCCTGATGTCAATGCCGGTAGGGCACACGTGGACGCACAATTTGCAGTCGATGCAATCGCCCAGGTTTACTTCGCTCTGTTGCTTTTTCTTCAAATGTCCTCGTGGCTCACCTCTGATCCAATCGTAAGCGACCACTATTGATTCTTTTCCCAATAGCACACCCTGCAATCTCCCGTAAGGACAAACCGCTATGCATGCTTGTTCGCGGAACTTGGCAAACAAGCCGTAAAATATCCCAGTAAAGGATAATAGTCCGATGAACCCTGCGAGGTTTTCAGTAGGAGGCTGGGAAACAATCACAAGCGTTTCTTCAATGCCGATCAGATAGGCCATCAACGTATGAGCGATGAGCACTGAGATAAATATGAAGATGGAGTGCTTGAGCGTCTTCTTCCATATTTTGTCGAATGACAATGGTGCTTTATCCAGTCTTCTCTGTGCGGAAGCATCACCCTCAATCCAGTATTCAATCTTGCGGAAAACCATTTCCATAAACAATGTTTGAGGACATAGCCAACCGCACCAAATGCGGCCAAAGACTACTGTGAAAAGAATGACAAAAACGAAAAATGCTATGAGCACCATCGCGAGTAAAACAAAATCCTGCGGCCAGAACACTTGTCCGAAGATGACGAACTTTCGCTCAAAGACGTTCATTAATAGGAATGGCTGTCCATTGATCTTTATAAACGGTCCTGCGAACAATAGTGACAATAAAACTACCGTAACCACTATACGCCAGTTGTGAAATTTTCCAGACGGCTTTTTTGGATATATCCATCTCCGTTTCCCTTCGGAATCAACGGTAGCGATGCTGTCACGAAATTCTTCATCATAAATCCCATCGATAAAACCATCCGTGCGCTTCAGCAGCCGTTCCTTCCTGATATCCAATTTCACTACGCCATCCATATCATCGATTTTTGAAGTTTATTTTTGCAGCGATACACTTGCGTTGATGGTGTCGCGGGGAATAGGCGGTTTGAATAATTCGCCCTGCGGTGCCTTGGCATTTTCCGGATTAGTACCTTTCAGACTCATGACGAAGAAAGTTAAATCCCTGACATCTTCGGGCTTCATTGATTTTCCCCACGCAGGCATTCCTTTTTCAACTGCGCCATTCTTTATAGTTGCAAACACATCTTTTACGTCACCACCATGGATCCAGTAATCGTCAGTCAAATTTGGTCCGATTGTGTTTCCGCCGCCGTCATTTCGATGACAGGAACCACAATTGTTATTCATAAAAACAGTTTTACCATTCTCAATCAACGCGGCATCATTTGTGAACACCAGAGCGTTCTCATCTATTTGTGTCTCTGGCTGAGAAGCTTTAAGAATGCGTTGCTGCTCTTCAGCCTGCGCTATTTCGCTTTCGTATTCCTGTAAGGAAAGAGGAAGGCTTTCGGATAAATGAAATAAAATTATATAAACCACAGACCAGCCAATTGTCCCATAAAAAAGCCATTTCCACCACGGCGGCAGGTGGTTGTCCAATTCCTTTATGCCATCATAGCTATGATCAAGCTCAATATTTTTTTCCTCGGAAACGGGTACCGAAGCATTCAATTTTTGAGTAAGGCGTGACCACCATGAAGGCTGAGGCACATACACCTTTCCAAGTCGGCGTGCTTTCTCTTCTTCGGCGCGTGCCGTGAACATTTTTAACACAGCGATGAGATACCCACCGACTACTGCGAGCAGTAGTGTGATTATTATGATGAAAGAAATTATCAGGTATACAGGAAGCAACGGATGGTCTACCGGGTTATCCCAAAAAGAAGGGTTTGCCTGTTGCGAAAATGCGGCGGTACATGCCACAAGGCCTGTTACGGATAGAAATAACCTTTTCATACTCGGTTCACGTTAGTTGTGTGCTGTTCCTTAATGTCTGATTCCTGGATTGGCATTCTTTTCATTTTCATGATGAACTCCTTGTCTCTGGTAAAAACCCACCATAGCAGTGCTATGAAAAAGACAAAGAATATCACGAATGAGATTACAGGCCAGATCTCGATGTTTTCTATGCTTTGGAGTATGTTCTTGTACATGGCTAATTCGTTTTATTTTTTATCTGCAATGTTTTCTCCTTTAATGTCTTTGCCCAGCCGTTGGAGATAGGCAATGAGCGCAATGATCTCTGCATCATTCGCCACTTCAATTCCATCGGCTTTCAACGATTGGGCTATATCAACTGCTTGTTTCTTCAAGTCGTCGTTAGCCTGATTTTCGTAGTCGGCGGGATAAGGCACTCCAATTGTTCTCAGGGCTGTAATTTTGCCCGCAGTCTCATTGACGTCAATCATTTGTTCGAACAACCACGGATAGGCTGGCATTATTGAGCCGGTTGACACTGCGTCTGGCGCAAGCATGTGATTGAAGTGCCAGCTGTTGGAATATTTGCCGCTCAGTCGATGGAGATCTGGTCCCGTACGCTTCGATCCCCACAGGAATGGATGGTCGTAAACGAATTCTCCCGCTTTTGAATATTCGCCATAACGCTCCGTTTCGGAACGGAATGGTCGGACCATTTGTGTATGACAGTTGACACAACCTTCCCTGATATAGATGTCTCGTCCGTGCAGTTCCAGCGGAGAATAAGGTTTCACGCTGGTAATCGTAGGCACATTTGATTTAATAAGGAAGGTCGGAACCATTTCTATAGCGCCACCGATCAGGATTGCTATCAGTGTAAGTACTGTGAACAATACTGGCTTGTGTTCAAGTACCCGATGGTGCCAGCCAGCGTTGCGGGATGCCACGTATTCTTTAACCAGGGGTGCAGCTTCAGCTTCTTCATTTGCGACAAAGGTTCCTGAATATGCAGTCTTAATTAAATTGTAGGTCATTATGATAGCACCTGTCAGATAAAGCGCGCCGCCGATTGCACGCAAGCCGTGCAGCGGAAGAATTTGAACTGTGGTTTCAAGAAAGTTCTTGTACAAAAGGAAGCCTTCTGGATTGAATTCCTTCCACATCAAACTTTGAACAACACCGGACACATACATTGGCAAAGCATAGAAAATGATTCCAAGCGTTCCCAACCAAAAGTGTGTATTAGCAAGCTTTGTTGAAAAGAGGTTTGTCTTCCACATGCGTGGGACGGCCCAGTACAACACCGCGAATATCATAAATCCATTCCAACCGAGACCGCCCACGTGCACGTGTGCTACTATCCAATCCGTAAAGTGAGCAATTGCATTTACATTCTTCAGCGACAATAAAGGTCCTTCAAGTGTAGCCATACCGTAGGCTGTTACGGCTACAACCATAAATTTCAAAACAGGGTCTTCGCGAACGCGATCCCACGCTCCACGAAGAGTCATCAGCCCGTTTAACATACCACCCCAGGATGGAGCTATTAACATAATTGAAAACACAACGCCCAATGATTGCGCCCAGTCGGGCAACGCTGTGTATAACAAGTGATGCGGGCCCGCCCAGATGTAAATAAATATCAGGGACCAGAAGTGTATTATTGAGAGACGGTAGGAGTACACTGGCCGGTTTGCTGCCTTCGGAAGGAAGTAATACATCAGTCCGAGGAAAGGTGTTGTTAGAAAGAATGCAACGGCATTGTGTCCATACCACCACTGTACAAGTGCATCCTGAACACCGGCATACCATGAATAACTTTTAAAGAATGTTACCGGTATAGCAAATGAGTTTACCACATGCAATACAGCAACCGTCACGAATGTTGCGATGTAAAACCAAATGGCCACATACATATGGCGTTCGCGACGCTTTATGATCGTGCCGATCATGTTCCATCCGAATACAACCCAAATGACGGTTATCGCGATGTCTATCGGCCATTCGAGTTCAGCATATTCTTTGGATGTGGTCATTCCCAACGGTAGGGTTATTGCGGCGGCCACTATGATTAATTGCCAGCCCCAAAAATGTATCCAGCTAAGGGTGTCACTGAACATCCGTGTTTTTAGCAGGCGCTGCATTGAATAGTAGATACCGGCGAACATCGCGTTACCTACAAAGGCAAAGATGATGGCGTTCGTGTGCAGCGGACGGATCCTGCCAAAGGTGGTATACTGAGTATCAAAATTGAAGATCGGATATACGAGCTGTAACGCCGCGGTCAAACCAACCAACATGCCAACGAGTCCAAAAACCACGGTGGCGATTACGAATGCTTTAACAATTTTATTGTCGTAGCTGAATCTTTCTAATTCCATTATCCGGCAAATTTTTTTGTCGCATAAAAGTAGAGAGGCGATCGACAGTGAAATATGACTTGACTTAGGAGGGTTACTGATTTTTATCAGTTGAAAAACGGGCTTTTTTCAGGTGTTTTTAGCACCGTATGATTTGAATCATATGAGTATGGCTCTCACGGATTTAGCTTTATTAAAAAATGATAAACGCTATGAATACAATCGAAATTAGAGATGAGACTGAGGGTGCAACTGTAGCTCAAATGGCAGTTTCGCATCCCTCTGCATTGTCGGTATTTGAAAAATATAATATTGACTATTGCTGTGGCGGACATCGCACCCTTGAGGATGCTTGTCTTCGGAAAGGATTGGATCCTGTGACAATCCGAAGGGAGATCCTTCAGTCAGCATCGGCAGAATACACACTCAGGCCGGATCTATGGAGTTCATCGCTATTAGTAGACTTCATTATTCAAAATCACCATAACTATGTTTCGGAAGCAATCCCCGAAATAAAATTTTTACTCGACAAAGTTTGTAACGTTCATGGTAACGACAATTCAGAACTACTTACCATTCGCGAAGATTTTGCCGAGCTCGCCGAAGAGCTCACGGACCATATGAAGAAAGAGGAATTTGTTTTGTTCCCCGCGATAAAGAGGTTAGAGGCTCAAAGTGATAATGATCATCCGCTTTCGAGTGCAATCCAATCACCGATCGTGGCAATGGAGCACGAGCATACAATAGCGGGTGACCTTATCAAGCATATCAGAAGTTTATCAAACGATTATACACCTCCTGATTTTGCATGTCCAACGTATCGTATCACTTATCAAAAACTACAGGAATTTGACAACGATCTTATGCGACACATTCACCTGGAAAACAACATTCTTTTCGAACGAATGAAAACGAGGGTGGCGAGTTAAACCGGGTGAAATAAGAATTCAAGAAGTGATGGAACTCAATCAACGAATCCTTAGCGATCTGATTATTCATATGAAGTACGCCCGGTATATACCGGAGCTTCAGCGTCGAGAGTTATGGCCGGAAATTTGCGAGCGCTACGCGTCGATGTTGGTGGCAAAATATCCCGCGTTGGAAAAGGAGATCCGCGATCAACTTCGATTTGTCTTGCAAAAGAAAGTCTTGCCGTCGATGCGAGCGATGCAATTCGCCGGTGCAGCCATCGAACGAAATAATAGTCGCATATATAATTGTGCGTATATGCCAGTCGATGACATCCGCGCGTTCTCTGAAGCAATGTTCTTATTGTTAGGTGGAACGGGGGTCGGGTTTTCAGTGCAAACGGAGCATGTAGAAAACCTACCCCCGATTAAAAAGGGACATAAGAGAAAAAGGTTTTTGGTTGGTGACAGCCTGGAGGGATGGGCCGATTGTGTTAAAGTGCTGATGAAGGGATATTTTGGACACAGCGAATACATTCCTGACTTTGACTATTCTGATATTCGTCCGAAGGGAGCACGCCTGGTGACAGCAGGAGGAAAGGCACCCGGGCCGGAGCCTCTGAAGATTTGTATTGCACACCTTTCAGCTATTCTAGATAGAAAAAAAGAAGGTGACAAATTATCGCCACTTGAATGTCATGATATAATGTGTCACATAGCCAATGCGGTATTGGCAGGTGGAATTCGGCGTTCGGCAATGATTTCCCTTTTTTCCTATCATGATGAAGACATGCTAACCTGCAAGTTTGGGAATTGGTGGGAGTTGAACGAACAACGCGGCCGCGCAAACAATTCGGTAGTTTTGCCAAGAGATTCTGTCTCTAAAGAACAATTTCTAGAGTTGTGGAAGAAGATCGAGCTTTCGGGTTCAGGTGAACCTGGTTTTTATTTCACTAACCACTCCGATTGGGGAACGAACCCTTGCTGTGAAATTGCGTTGAGACCATTTCAGTTTTGCAACCTTTGTGAGATAAATGTATCGGATGTAGAAACGCAGGAGGACCTGAATGCGCGCGCAGCTGCAGGCGCATTTTTTGGAACACTGCAGGCAGGGTTTACCAACTTTCATTACTTGCGGGAAGTGTGGAAAACAACTACTGAAGCGGAAGCACTTATTGGTGTGGGAATGACAGGCATCGCCAGCGGCAAAGTTTTTCAACTTGACCTGAAGGAGGCTGCCGAAGTCGTAAAAAAAACTAATCTGCGTATTTCCAGTGAAATCGATATACAATTTGCAGCGCGATGCACAACAATCAAACCTTCGGGAACATCCTCCATCGTGTTGGGAACGTCTTCAGGAATTCATGCATGGCACAGCGAGTATTATCTGAGAAGGGTTCGTATCGGAAAGAACGAAGCTTTGTATGAATATCTCAAAGAGAATCACCCCGAACTCATCGAAGAAGACCTGTTAAATAGCAAGCAGGGAATCATCAGGATTCCTCAACGAGCTCCAACGGGATCTATAGTGCGCGGCGAGAGTGTGATGGATTTGTTGGAGCGCATCAAGAAATTCAACATGGAGTGGGTGCGAAATGGGTTTCGAAATGGAAGTAATGCCAACAACGTATCGGCCACTGTATCAATTAAAGATGGTGACTGGGACAAGGTCGGAGAGTGGATGTGGGAGAATAAAGCCTCTTACAATGGACTAAGTGTGTTACCATTCGACAATGGTAATTACAAGCAAGCTCCTTTCGAAGACATCGGGAAAGATGATTTCGAAGAACTGGAAAAAAGTCTGCGAGATCTTAATCTTTCAAACGTGTTTGAGCCTGATGATTTGACGGAATTACATACTGAAGCTGCTTGTGCAGGTGGCTCGTGCACTATTGTATAATGAACTGAAAGAAAATTTTTTTTTGCTTAGAAATGCGACTTAACTTTCTCCGAAAAAGAAAGAGAGTGTTTCCCGCAAAAGCATTAGAAAAGTACCATGCAAAGCTAATCACTTTGCGCAAGGATGAAATCCTGATCGGTGAAGGAGATTCGGCACGCGACTACTTTCAGGTATATGCCGGAAGCGTGAAAATGTACAGCGCAAATCAGGATGGGCAGGAATTCATCCAGGGTATTTTTACAGCGGGTGAAAGCTTTGGCGAGCCTGCTCTCATAGGTAATTTTCCTTACCCGGGAAGTGTTGCTGCACTTGAAAATTCCAGAATCTGGAAACTTGCCGGGGATTATTTTCTGCAAATGTTGAAGGAGAATTTCGAACTTCACTTAAAGATGGATCAGGTGCTGTGTCAAAGGTTGCGATACAAGTCGATGGTATTGTCAGAAATCTCCAGTTATGATCCTGAACACAGGATATTGTCTCTACTAAACTATTACAAATCAAAAAATGGAAATGGAGGGAAAATTATAATTCCTTTCACACGCCAGCAGCTTGCGGATATGAGCGGTCTCCGGGTTGAGACTGTAATCAGAACCGTAAAAAAGATGGAAAAAGAAAAGAAATTGACCTTGCATGGACATAAGATCAAATTCTAATCTGAGAACCAGATGAATGTGAGTGAGCTGACTTCCGGTATACGTCGCCTTAAGAAGGAGAAGAACATTTTGCTGCTGGCACATTATTATCAGATTCCTGAAATACAAGATCTGGCTGACTACGTCGGCGATAGCTTGGGATTATCGCAATATGCGGCTTCGGTACAGGCAACAATGATTGCATTTGCCGGCGTTCATTTTATGGCAGAGACGGCAAAAATTCTGAACCCTGAGGCTACGGTTTTGATCCCTGATCTCGAAGCAGGATGCTCGCTGGCCGACTCTTGTCCACCGACTGACTTCAGAGCTTTTATTGACTCTCACCCCGACCATGTGGTGGTAACCTAT
Source organism: Bacteroidota bacterium (assembly GCA_023412765.1). Classification (GTDB taxonomy): domain Bacteria; phylum Bacteroidota; class Bacteroidia; order Cytophagales; family Cyclobacteriaceae; genus Chryseolinea. The sequence goes on along the minus strand of JAEZBX010000154.1, from coordinate 1,276 downwards.
ATTAATTGTTCGTCGGAGATCAAGGCAATGAGCGACATAATTTGCACATCTTCGAATGCTGAGAAAATTATCAATTCAATCCCTCTTTATAAAAAGATCATTTTTGCTCCTGATAAAAACCTGGGACAATACTTGATTACCAAAACCGGACGACAATTAGTGCTGTGGGATGGTTCGTGTATCGTCCATGAAGCTTTCGCAATTGACAAGCTGCTATCATTGCACGCCCAATTTCCAGAGGCGAAGATTGTTGCACATCCCGAATCCGAATTGCATTTGATAAAGGTGGCGCATTACACAGGCTCCACAACCGGCATGATTGATTATATCAAGAAGGATGCAGGTAAGAAATTTATTGTTGCAACTGAAGCTGGAATTCTGCACGCGATCAAGAAGGAGGCTGGTGGTAAGATTATCATACCCGCGCCGGTAAGGGAAGATAATACTTGTGCCTGCAGTGAATGCGCGTACATGAAAAAAAATACGCTTGAGAAACTTTATTCATGCATGCTACATGGCCATCCAGAGATCGAGATTGACGAAGCGCTTCGAATAAAGGCCCTTGATCCCATCCACCGAATGTTGGAGATTTCAAAAAATTGAGATGGCGACAATTGACGTATTGGTTGTAGGTTCGGGAATTGCCGGCCTCACAGTTGCAATAAAGGCCGCGCAACAGTTTCCCGAAAGGAAAGTTGTAATTCTGACAAAGGATGCCGCTGATGAATCCAATACCAGGTACGCACAGGGAGGAATTGCTGTGGTTTCTGATAAAATAAAAGATTCTTTTGAGCGGCATGAGGAAGATACTTGTGAGGCAGGCGATGGACTCTGTGATGCCGCGATCGTAAGCAAAGTTGTTCGGGAAGCACCTGCTCGTTTGAATGAATTGATCGGTATGGGGGTTGAGTTTGACCGGGACCAGACTGGCGATTTTTGTCTGTCAAGAGAAGGCGGACACCAGGCTCATCGGGTGATTCATTGGCAGGATAGCACCGGGTTGCAGCTTTCAAAAGCGTTGCTCGTGAAAGTAAAGCAACTTCCTAACATTGAATTGATACAGTACCGTCTGGCCCTCGATCTTATAACAACACAGGTCGGCGTATCGACTTCCAACATTGACGAAAAGTTGTGTGTCGGTCTTAAAGTGCTTGACCTTCAGACTAATGAAATCGAAATGTATCACGCCCATATCACCGTTATGGCTACTGGCGGTTTGGGTCAACTCTATTCTGCTACGACGAATCCTCTGGTCGCTACTGGCGATGGCATTGGT
>JAEZBX010000108.1 GCA_023412765.1 Bacteroidota bacterium | reverse complement strand
GATCTACACCGATACAATGCCCGCCTACGAGCCCAGGCTTGAAGGGCAAGAAATTCCATTTTGTTCCGGCTGCTTCCAATACTTCATGCGTATCGATACCGATTCGTTCAAAGATGAGGGCAAGTTCATTTACGAAAGCGATGTTCAAATCGCGTTGTGAGTTCTCGATCACTTTTGCGGCTTCTGCCACTTTTAAAGATGATGCTTTATGTGTGCCCGCATGAATAATTTTTTTGTAAAGTTGGTCGACCTTTTCAGCGACCTCAGGCGTACTACCGCTGGTCACTTTTTTAATAGTAGTAACACGATGCTGTTTGTCGCCAGGATTAATCCGCTCAGGTGAATACCCGCAGAAAAAATCTTTGTTGAAAACAAGACCGCTTGTTTTTTCAAGAATAGGGACACAAACTTCCTCGGTGCATCCCGGGTAAACAGTCGACTCATATACTACAATGTCTCCTTTTTTTAAAACACCACCGACAGTTCTGCTCGCTGATTCCAACGGCTTCAGATCCGGATTCTTAAACTCATCAATTGGTGTTGGCACAGTGACGATAAAATAGTTTCTGTCTTTTATCTCGTCAATACGAGATGCAAACTTCAACATTGTTGAGGATTTTAATTCTTCTGGTGCTACTTCACGCGTTCTGTCATAGCCCTTCTCAAGTTCCTTAATTCGGTCTTCGTTAATATCAAAACCTATCACATCAAGAACCTTCCCAAACTCTACAGCTAACGGCAGGCCTACATAACCAAGTCCAATAATTCCAACTTTTTCCATAAGGAATCTAAAGCTTTACGTTATAATATTCTTTATACCAATCAATGAATTTGCCAACGCCTACTTCAATGGGAGTAGCCGGATTAAAGTTGATTTCACGCTTTAGGTCCGAAACATCTGCATATGTTTCCGGCACATCGCCATCTTGTATTGGCAAAAAATTCTTCAAAGCAGTCTTACCAAGTTTCTGCTCAATTATTTCAATAAAATGTTGTAGTTCGATAGGATCACTATTTCCTATGTTGTAAATTCTGTATGGTGCAAAGCTGCTCGCGGGATCCGGCGACATTCCAGACCAGTCTTCGGCGGGTTTAGGCGCTTTAGGTATCAGGCGCGCAATACTTTCAACAATATCATCAACGTAGGTGAAGTCGCGTTTCATCTTTCCATTGTTAAAAACATCTATAGGTTTCCCCTCTACTATGGCTTTTGTAAATAGAAACAACGCCATGTCTGGTCGACCGTAAGGACCATACACGGTAAAAAATCTTAATCCTGTAGTGGGTAAATCAAACAGTGAAGAATAAGTATGCGCCATTAGTTCATTAGACTTTTTTGACGCCGCGTACAATGATATTGGATGATCTACATTGTCATGGACGGAAAACGGCAGCCTCCTATTCGCTCCATAAACCGAGCTTGAAGAAGCATAAACCAGATGTCGGACCTTATGATGCCGGCAAGCTTCCAGGATGTTTAAAAATCCGTGAAGATTACTTTGCAAATAGGCATGGGGATTTGTTAGGGAGTATCTGACGCCGGCTTGCGCCGCCAGGTTCACGACATAATCAATATTGTGCTCCTGAAATAAATCCAGAAGCTCGGAATAGTTAACCAGATCACATTTCTTAAAAGAAAATCCTTTAAGTTCTTTGAGAATATCCAGCCTGGATTCTTTAATGGACACGTCATAATAATTGTTCAGATTATCAATGCCCAGCACATTGTATCCCGCCTCGCAGAGTTTTTTTGTTAAATGAAATCCGATGAATCCGGCAGCACCTGTGACTAATACCTTTGCATTTGAATGCATGAATCCGTTAAAGTTTGCGCACAAAACTAATAGATTGTGACGATTTTATTTTTATTTTCTATTTTTCGAACAATTAACTGATACATGGATAAAGAACGAAATGCAGGCGAAGTAGATTTAATGGAAGTTTTTCTAAAAATCTTGAGTGCTGTCCGTTCTAATTTTTTACTTATAGTTTTATCCTTCGTGGTTGGCACGATCCTCGGGCTGGCATACTATTACTCTTCCAGCAAGGTTTATGAATCTAAGATGGTTGTCAGCTCGGAGATTTTAACCAGTTCGTTCACTGAAGCGATGGTGGATAAAATAAACCGGCATCGAAGCGAAGCAAATACTAAGGCAATACAAGAGCTACTGAACTGTAGCGATAACACCGCTAAGGGTCTTCTCAGACTAGAGATTGACAAATTGTCACAAGTGGATGATCTTAAAGAGGCGGATAAATTTATGGTCACAGCACAGGTTTTAGATCGGGAAGTATTCCCTGAGCTTCAGCGAGGGCTGATATTCTACCTTGAAAACAACGAGTATGTCAAGGTGCGCGTTTCGCAGAACAAAAAATATTTGCAACAGATGCTTTCTAAGGTTGATGCAGAGATTAAGGACATGGAAGAGTTTAAAGAGAAATTAACCAGTGGAACTTTTTTTGAGCGTGCCAGAGGAAACGTTATGTTCGATCCGACTACAGTTAATTCAAAGATTCTGGATTTGACTAAAGAACGGATCACTCTTCAGAATGATCTGGAATTGGCCAATAGCGTGCAGGTAATAGAAGGCTTTACAAAATTTGAAAGGCCTACATCCCCCAGGCTATTCGTTTCACTAATTTCTGGATCTTTCGTAGGGCTAGTTTTTGTGGGCATCTTTATTTTTATAAAGTCAGTCCGTAAAATACTCCGCATGGCCGACGCTGCCAAACAAAAGGCATGATTCTTCACCTCATTCAAAAAGAATTTATCCTGGAACTGCGCCGAAAAGCTGTCATCTCCGGTATCAGCCTTTATCTCGTCAGTATTATTTTCATTTGCTATCTGACTTTCAGCCTCCGCCAGGGGTCGATCAACGAAGCAACGTGGTCGGCACTGTTCTGGCTAACAATCCTGTTTGCCAACGTTAATGGTATAGCAAAAAGCTTCATTGGAGAAAAGAAGGGTCTCTTAATTTATTATTATTCCATTGCCAGCCCGCAAGCAATCATACTTGCCAAGATTATTTACAACGTAGCACTAAGCCTTGCACTATCCCTCGCGGGATATTTTCTATTTTCTTTGTTCATCGATAATCCAGTGCAGGACATTGGTGTTTTTTTACTTACTCTTCTCTTGAGTTCAATGGGTTTTTCTGCATCGCTCAGCCTGATCTCTGCAATTGCCTCGAAAGCTAATAATAGTAATATCCTTATGGCAGTGCTGAGCTTCCCGGTAATTATAGCACTGCTATTGATGGCGATAAAAATTACAAAGAATGCGCTCGATGGTTTGGCCGCAATTGAAAGCCGCGATGAGCTCTTAAATTTGCTCGCCATAAATTGTATCATGATGGCGCTCGCTTACCTTCTATTCCCCTATATTTGGCGCAGCTAATGTTGCCTGGTAAAGGGCGCGTTTATGAAGACCTGGCTTAAGATCACAGCAGTACTTTTGGTTGTTTACGTCCACGTTGGAGGACTGCTCTTTGATGTTCCTCGATTAAACATTCTCAATGAAACCATCCGTGCCTTATACTTTCACGTGCCGATGTGGTTTGGTATGGTGCTGCTTTTTGTGATTTCGGTGTTCTACTCAATATGGTATTTGAGAAGGCCGTCACAAGAACTTGACTTCAAAGCAGTTGAATATGCAAATGTCGGGCTCACGTTCGGTATACTCGGAATGATAACAGGTATGCTTTGGGCAAACTATACATGGGGAACCCCCTGGCACGGCGATCCCAAACAGAATGGAGCTGCTGTGGCTTTGCTGGTATACCTTGCCTATTTTATTCTAAGGGGCTCTATTCAAAATGAAGAGCAAAAGGCCCGGTTGAGCGCTGTGTATAATGTTTTTGCCTTTGCGGCGATGATACCGCTAATTTTCATCATCCCGAGACTTACCAGCTCCATGCATCCTGGGAGCGGTGGCAATCCGGGATTTAATGCATACGACCTGGACAGCAGAATGCGGTTTGTATTCTATCCCGCCGTTGTGGGCTGGTTCCTCATCGGTGTTTGGATCACGCAAATGAGAATCAAAGTGCGTGAACTGGAAGAAAAAATATTGGATTTCGAAAATGAATAAGAGCAAATTAATATACTCGCTGGCGCTGCTTCTGAGCTTCATCCCTTCCTTCGCGCAACAAGACGTCCCTATGGCGGACAATTTAAGGTCTGAGGGCAAAATTTACGTCGTCGTAATTATGATCCTCATCGTCCTGGCAGGATTGATTATTTACCTG
>JAEZBX010000082.1 GCA_023412765.1 Bacteroidota bacterium | reverse complement strand
GACCATTCTTCCAGCTTTTGGATTGCAACCTAATTTTAGCTTTGGCCTGGTGGGGGATGTGCGGCTAAAATTCAGTTGCAAATCCAAAAGCGCAGCCATGCGGCTGCGGAGCCAAGTCAAGATCAATTACTGTTTCGCCAGGCGACGAAGTACAAAATTGTGCATCAAAGCGCGGAATAATCTTCTCAAAGCACTTAATTGGAAGTTGACAAGGTAGGACTACGCGCTTAATGCTTCGCTTCTGATCAGCTTTGATCCCAAGTTCCTTTTCATTAACCATGCATCCATCGAAAACCGGCCGGCACCTGAATAAACCAACGAGGTGGCCATACCAATCGCGAGTAGAAAAAATTCCATTCCTTCTGTTGGTTGTGTTCCAAACCAGTTCATGAAAAAGTATGCGCTAAAGTGAGTTAGAATAACACCTGTCATGACAGCTGTTATCGCTAGGCTCCAGAAACGAACAGCAAATCCGATCAGTAGTGCAAGTGGGCCAAAGAATTCGATAAGGATCACTACGAATCCAACAATCCAAGGGAGGCCTACAGTTTCAGTGAAGTATTGCATACTACCAGTGAAGCCAAATCCGCCAAACCATCCGAGGAGTTTTTGGGCTCCATGTGGAAAGAGAACAAGCGCAAGAAATAATCTCAGGAAGACAGGACCAATGCTGTTGCTCGTTTTTAAAATTATACGTGTCATAGTAATAGCGTTTGATTTTTTTCTGCAAATCTCCGCCGATCAGATTCCTTGTTCGATCGCCTATGGTAAATAATGACGTTAACATAGGTTAACGTGTGGTCGAAGTTGTTCTACAGAAAGAGTGCTTGCGCTTACCTTATTCCTTATTCCTTATCCCTTTTTTCTGCATTCTTCACTCATCACTCTGCATTCAGGTTCTCTAATTCAAAACTTCAAACTTAGAACTTGAACTATTTGAATTATGAGTGCAGAGTGCAGAGTTTAGATTGTCGGTGCAGGGAATATAATTTCTGCCGTGTACATCAAACCCGGCCGGCAGCAGCCTGCGATCGGATTCGGCTAAGACTTTGAGGGGTGATACCTAAGAAGGATGCGATTTGATGGTTAGGTACGCGCTGGTCGATCTGTGGGTAACGATCGAGGAACTCCTGGTAACGTTCTAACGCAGATTTCGCCAACGTGGCGGATACCCGCCTGGTAGAAGCGATGAAAGCGTTTTGCACAAGGATCCGGAAGTGCCTTTCCATCTTAGGCACTTCCTGGTACAGTGTTTCCAGATTTGCTCGCGTAATTTGAAGCACCTCAGTGTCTTCTATACAATCGATATTATAACCTGAAGGAGTGTCGGTCAAAAAGCTGTACATATCACCGACCCACCAGTCTTCTAATCCAAATTGAACTATGTGCTCTACCCCCTTGTCATTCACGTCATAGGTTCGAGTCAGTCCTTTACAAACATAGGTTTCGTAACGGGATACCTCGCCTGCCTGGAGGATGTACTGGTGTTTCCTGAATTTTTTGAAATTAAAAACGGACTTGATAAAGGTAATTTCTTCGTCCGTGAGGACTACATATTTACTCAGATTTTTAATAAGAGGTTCCCACATAAAACAATTGAAAATAAAAGTAATGAATTTGTCGATGTAAAATCACCGACTCATGTGATCGCCATGAAGCGCGATGATACAGTCGCATTTATAGCGGATCGGGCGAACGGATAACGATTAACGGATAACGCAATTATGGGCCATCATAGTTGGCAGAAAACTCGTTCAACCGGGCAAAGAGGTAAAACCTGAACAAGCACCGGATTTTTCCGGAAAGTGACACGGGAAAAACCGGTTTCGGGTTTTTACTGATTCAATTTTAGAAATCGTTCATAAATTGCTGTTGTAATTCAAAACCTCAACACAATGAGACTTGTAAAAATTGGCAAAGCCATTTATGTAGCCAAACGAGAGTCCTATGTTGAGGCTTCCAAACTTTTGGATATCTCCACACAGAGCGTTTAAAAGCGATTGCTGCTGATCGGCTGATTGGCCTTGACATTTCATTTATCTGACTTTAAGGGTCTCTATCTTATATAAAAACATGCGGGATTGAAGGCGCAAAATAGTTGAGGCTATTTCCGGCGTTTGACAGGGACGGGGAAATCACTTTGTGAAGTTGAGGCAACTGACAAGCGCGTTGTTCTAAATTATTTCGAGAATTCTAACATTCATTTATAACCAAAAAAAGCTATGGAATCCTCACAATTTGGAAAACCAGTTGGCCTTGCGGAGGCCAGAAAGTATGTTGAAGCCTACAAATCCCTTCGGGACACATTGATCGAAAAGGTTTTACCGGAGGTCCCACCGACGGAACAAGCATCGGTGCAAGACAGCATTTCGTTTCATAAGTCAGAAGTTAATGCCTTTATTTTCGATGCCGGACTCATTACAAGATTTTTTGAAGGTCCAGACCCAGCGAAGTACCTTATGGTCTTTGTTGGCGCTGATGGTATCAAACCCACCGTCGTTACCGCAGGGGTGAACGCTGGACCAGATGGTACATTCACCACTCTTTTATTACAAAGGCCAGGCACCCAACATCCAGGTTTCAGGGTTGATGCTTCATTCCCCGGACCGGATGCCACCGATTTAGGAACGTTGAGTGTCAAAATGTTGTAGACCGCAAAAATGACCTGGATTTCAGTACTTGAGGAATTTTCTATATGGATCATTCTATTACCTGCAATTACCGGTTTCTTATTATTGAAGAAACTGGACGACGATAGCAGAATAATTTTTCTTGTTGTTCTGCTTGCATTTGGTCCTCAGGTATTGAAATCCTTTCTAGACGGGACACGCGTCCTCACGGTAGTATATAATGTTTACACTCCAATGGAATTTATAGTTTACTGGATTTTCTTCAGGCGAAAAATTACCTCCCAGGTGCGAAAAAAAACTCTGGACGTAATGGCCTGTTTTTTCCTTATGATCTCTGCTTACCTGGTCTATCAGAACAATATCTTTGAAAGGTTCCTAAACGAATGGGTCGTCTTAAGCAATATTTTTCAAGTAAGTTGGGTCGGCCTTTGCCTGCTTGAATATTACTATTCAGAAGATGGTTTAATAAATTCGTCGCAGCCTTTTTTTTGGTTTCTGATCGCAATAACAGGTTACGCATCTTGTACTGCAGTATTTTTCAGCTTGTGGCATTTGATAAAAAATAATACCGGAGAACAATTTTACATTGTTAATGCAATTCATCATATTTTCAATACGTTACTTTACATCTTTTTTACAATTGGATTCTTAAAAAATCTAAATAAGTATCACAATTGGACGATCTGAGCGCTGATATAATTTTCGCAATTTTTGTTGCAACAATAGTTCTTTTAATCTTGAGTTCGTTCGGGGTTATTTTTACAGTTATCTATAAAAAAAAACAACACGCTTATCAAAATGAAAAAAAATTGCTTCAGGTTCGTTTTCAGGAAGAACTTTTAAAAACGCAACTTGAAATCAAAGAAAACACACTAAAGTATATAGCCTCTGAGTTGCATGATAACCTGGGCCAGATTGCCAGCCTGATAAAGATCAATCTTAATACTTTGTCACTTTTGGATCAAGAGAAAGCATCCCGGAAAGTTGATGACACAAAAGACCTGGTCCGGCAGTTGATTTACGATCTAAAATCCTTGTCGCTCAGTTTGAATTCCGACCGGGTTATCCAGGTAGGAATTGTAAAAAGCTTGGAAACTGAAGTTGAAAGGTTGAACAAAACCGGGCAGGTTGTCGCAACGCTTCTGGTTGAGGGAACAATTCCCAAGCTACCAGACAATACCACCATTATTCTTTTCAGAATGGCGCAGGAAATCATTAACAACATTGTAAAGCACAGCAACGCGAATCAGGTTAATATTTTGTTTTCCGCTACTCAAAATTTGGTTAAATTTAAATGTGATGACAACGGAGTCGGCTTTGAAGTTGCTGAGAAAATTCAAAGCGGAGGCTCGGGATTATTGAACCTACAAAACCGGGCGCGACTAATCAATGCTCAGCTAAACATTCAAAGCTCCAGCGAAGGAGGTACTACCGTCTCAATACAAATTCCCACCAATGGGTGATACGTTAAGACTTGGGGTTGTAGATGATCATAAACTTTTTCGGAAAGGTCTTATCAATCTTCTTGAGTTAGCCTATCCCAATTGTGAAATTCTATTTGAAGCAGATAATGGTCTTGATCTGCAACATAAACTCAACAAAAATTACCTACCAGAAATCATAATCATGGATGTGAATATGCCAGTGATTGATGGTTTTGGTAGCGTTCAATGGTTGAAGGAAAATTACCCGGATATCAAGGTCCTGGTCGTAAGTATGATTGAAAAGGAAGAAACCATTGTCAGAATGCTTAAGCTTGGCGTGAAAGGTTATTTGTCCAAAGATGTTGAGCCGCTTGAGCTGGGCGAGGCCTTAAGATCGATCATCAACAGGGGTTTCTATTACACCGACTACCTCACCGGCAAACTGGTGATGTCTTTGCAAACTGAGGATGTGGGACGAGAGAAGAGCAGTAAGGTGTCCCAAATGAATGATCGTGAGCGGCTGTTTCTCGAGCTTGCGTGTAGTGAGCTCACGTATAATGAGATCGCAGACAAAATGTTTCTTAGTCCAAAAACCATTGACGGTTACCGGAATTCACTATTTGAAAAATTAAATGTGAAAAGTCGCGTAGGCCTGGCGTTGTATGCGGTAAAAAATGGTCTGGTGCCATTGTAAGATTGACTTTCTGAATATTTCTTTGCCCGAATTTAACGCAATCGGCCAGACTTCTTTTGATTATTAGTTTGAATAGATCGGATTTTGGGCATTCACTGTCACGCCATCAACCAATAGCTACCAGACTTCGTTCTTTTATAACCTCCTTTTCCAAGCGTAAAAACTTTCCGGATATGCTTTCACTCAGACAAAACTTTCCGGAAAAGATGCAATCAGAGCCATTCATGTAGCCTATGGTTTTTTTCAATATTCCTATGGACACGGAGACGATAACCTGTAAAAAATAAATGTAGCGTTTTGCCTAAAATCCGTCATGGGACAGGATGGAATTTATGAATAAATAACGTACATTTTTTCCAATAGCAAATAAGACCCTCTATGACACCAGGACAGTATTACAAATTGGCAACTATCATCTGGCATTTTATTTTGGCGTTGGTACTCTTTGGATTAATAATTTATCTCATTGGACCACGGGATATATAAATATTTTGAAAGGGTGATTGCTCGTACTCCTTCAATCAGAAATCATGGACTTTGATGATGGGGTAGTGCGAGCGCATGTATATGTTCAGCTCCAAAAATTGTGTCCACTCCGCAGCCTATTTGAGAGGGTACGGCAGGATACCGTTATAAATGGTTTCGACCATCAAGTTTTAGAAAATTTGTTTTCCAACAAACCGGCTATCTAGTCAGGGGAAATTTCAAACGTCCAGATTTAATCGCCATTCTTTTGCATCCTGTAATACGATGGAGGCTTAGGCAATGGAGCACGGTAAACCATGTAATTAAAAGGTTAATTAAATTTTAATAAACGCTTATGAAACGATGAAGATGGTAAATAGATCGAGGCATCACGGTACCTTGCTTCTTTAATCCTGTCAGCCAGGCTGTCGGGGTTTAATTTCTCACACAAAACCCATATAGTTATGATTAAACTTTTATCTCAGCAAAAAGGAAAACTGAATTCCATTATGCGTGTAGCCCTGATAAACATGGTCTTAAGTAGCTTTCTTATTACTGTGGGTTATGCAAATGATGTAGCTGGTCCAGAAATGGACTCCCGTCCAATTGTCGAAAAAACAGGTACACCAACGTTGGCGATTTTAGTATCGGGGAAAGTTACAGATGAAACAGGAGCCCCTGTCCCTGGTGTGAACATATTGGAGAAAGGTACGACCAACGGTACCACTTCTGATACCGATGGAGGATATAGAATTACTGTTACTGATGGTAGTTCCATTCTTGTTTTTAGCTTTATCGGATATACTTCGCAGGAGATAGTTGTCTCAAATCAGACAACCATAGATGTCAGTCTCGCGGCAGATACTCAGACGCTTTCTGAATTAGTAGTCGTGGGCTATGGGACGCAGAATAAACTGAATCTGACTGCCGCTGTTGATCAGGTGGACGGAGACGTTTTGAAGAACAGACCTATGACCAACGTTAGTCAAGGTCTTCAAGGTGTGTTGCCCAATCTCAATATCAGACTTCAGGATGGAAAACCCAATCAGGCTCCCAGCTTCAATATCAGGGGCACAACTTCAATCGGACAAGGGGGTAGTGCACTCGTTTTGATAGATGGCGTTGAAGGAGATCCGAGTATGGTGAATCCGAATGATATCGCCAGCATTTCGTTGCTTAAAGACGCCGCTGCAGCCTCCATATATGGTGCACGTGGTGTATTCGGCGTTGTTCTTATAACAACAAAGGTTCCGGAGGAAGACAAAACAACAGTATTCTTCTCATCTAACTTTGCAAAGAAAAGACCCATAGCCGTTCCGGATTTTGTAACCGATGGGTATACGAACGCGAAGATGTTTGCCGAAGCGTTCGTCAACCGTGAAGGAACATTTCCTCAAAACATGAACAAGACGCTGAAGTTTTCACCCGCATACCTTGACAACTTCAAAGCCAAAGTTGAATCTGGACAGCCTTATGATGAGGTCGAGATTGATCCGGTTACGGGTGAATATGTGTACTATGGCAGCACAGACTGGTATGATTTACTGTATAAGGATAATCTGAATTATATAGAGAACAATTTTTCCATATCAAGCCGGGGTCCGAAAACCTGGGTCATGGTTTCAGGCCGGTGGGCTAATCAGGATGGACTGTTTCGTTATAATTCAGACGATTTTTCCATGAAAAATTTCAGGGCAAAAGGCTCTATTCAACTCACCCCATGGCTCCAGATTGATAACAATACGGACTACTCAGATCAGGACTATCACAATCCCTTGAACGTTGGAGAGGGAGGAGGAATATGGAGAAACATTGCAGATGAAGGACACACGAACGCAACGATGTTCAACCCGGATGGTACCTTAACAATGGCGGCCGTGTATCACGTCGGAGACTTTTGGTACGGGAGGAATGGCCTTGATTATAACAATCGAGTCTTCAGGAATACGACATCTTTTGCCACAAAATTCTTTAACAATAAGTTCAAGGTCAATGGAAATTTTACTTTTAGAAATACGGACAACACCTTTAAGCAAAAACGTGTTCAGGTTCCTTATAGTACCAAGCCGGGTGGTGTTGCGTATGTTGGAACAACCACAAACGACCTGAGGGAAGATAGAAGTGAAAATCAATATTTAGCGTCAAACCTATATGCAGAATACGAAAACACATTCAACGAGGCTCATTATGTGAAGGTTTTGGCTGGCTATAATTATGAGCAGTCAACATTTGAGTCAATGAGAGCTCAGCGAAATGGTATCATCTATCCTGATGCTAACAACCTCAATCTGGTCCTGGGCGCATCCACGTCGATTGGCGGCGGCTGGGAAAAGTGGGTTGTGATGGGTGGATTCTCCAGGATCAATTACTCTTACAAAGACCGGTATTTATTAGAGGTAAATGGCCGCTATGACGGGTCTTCCAAGTTCCCGGAAAATCAGCGATTTGCGTTTTTCCCTTCTGTATCCGCAGGATGGCGGATCTCCGAGGAGCCTTTCTGGAATGTATCGCCAAAAATTTTGTCTGATGTTAAGTTGAGAGGTTCCTATGGATCGCTCGGAAACGGTAATATTGCTTCGTATGTGTACCAGGAACAGTTGGGGATTTCTTTATCATCACACATACTTAACGGAACGAGGCCCAATTTCACAAGCGCACCTACTGCAATACCGGATGGCCTGACTTGGGAAACAGCCACAACAACAGACATCGGGATTGATTTCCGAACTTTGAACGACCGCTTGACTTTCGTTGGCGACTGGTATTTGCGCAAAACCACGGATATGTACACCATCGGTCTTACCCCACCTGCAATTTTTGGTGCTACTGCTCCAAAAGGAAACTACGGTGACTTGGAGACTAAGGGCTGGGAGATATCATTAGATTGGAGCGATAACTTGCGGGTGGCTCAAAAACCATTTGATTACTCGGTTCGATTTATTCTGGCCGATAACCGGTCAGTAATCACTAAGTATAATAATCCGGACAAACTCCTGAGTGACTATTATGAAGGCCAGGTGATTGGCGAAATATGGGGTTATACTACTGAGGGATTTTTTGTTGATCAGGAAGACATCGACAACCATGCTAAGCAAAGTCCTCAATTTACTGCGGCTGCAAATGGCGTATGGGCTCCGGGTGATATTAAATTCGCAGATCTCAATGGAGATGGTTTTATAAATCCCGGGACTAACAGAGTTTCAAATCCAGGTGACAGAAAAATCATCGGTAATAGCGAACCTCGGTATATGTTTGGAATTACCCTGGGTGCAAATTGGAATAACTTCTTTTTCAGCACGTTCTTCCAGGGCGTCATGAGACAAGATTGGTACCCAAGTACAGAAGCAGAGTTTTTCTGGGGGCAATACAACAGGCCTTATAACAAGGTTCCAGCCTTCCAGCTAGGAAACATTTGGACGCCTGAAAATCCGGATGCCTATTTTCCACGGTACATGTCTCGCGCGGCTGCAAGCAATACAACCCGAACACTCGGGGCACCGCAGACACGCTATCTCCAAAGTGTAAGATATATTAGGCTGAAAAACATCCAGATCGGATATAGCCTACCTAAAACCCTGATTTCCAAAATCGGGGCTAGTGATCTCAGAGTATATTTTTCAGGCGAGAACTTATGGACGAAGTCTCCTTTACAGAAGCTGATAAAACATCTGGATGTGGAAAACACCGTGAAATCCGACCAGCTATTCACATCGTCAAATGCGGGAGATGGATATAATTATCCAATGCTGAAGAGCTATTCCGTTGGTGTAAACATCGTCTTTTAATTAATCAGCCCTAAAAAGAGAATTATGAAAAAGAAATATTTATGGTTCGCACTAATATGCGTGATGTTCGTTCAGTGTGATCTGGAACAAGAACCACAGGCAACTTCACCAAAATCGGCGGTATTTGGCAATGAAAGCGGTTTACAACTGTACGCCTATTCCTTCTATTCCATATTGCCTCAAGGCAGCACCCGTTTAGATGCCATGTCAGATTATATGGCTGTCCGCACAGTTCCAGACTTTATCAGAAAAGATGCATTCGCACCTGTTCTAAGTTCAGGATGGAGCTGGAACGATCTAAGGAATATTAATTATTTCATTGTGAATAATAATGATCCAAGGGTACCCGCTGAAGCCCGGGCGCATTACCAGGGCGTTGCGAGATTTTTCAGAGCATACTTCTACTTTGAGAAAGTAGTACGCTTCGGTGATGTTCCCTGGATTAACAAACCACTTGACGTGGCAGACCCTGACTTATATGGAGATCGTGATCCCAGAACGTTGGTTATGGATTCAGTGATGGCCGACATTAATTATGCGTGTGCTAACCTTAGGGCAGGTAACGATCCAAGCCGAAGTCTGGTAACGAAATGGGTTGCTTATGCCTTTAAATCCCGATTAAGTCTGTTTGAAGGAACCTTCAGGAAGTATCACCCTGAACTTTCGCTCGAAGGAACAGCTAATGCCTGGTTGAATGAAGCCGCTACGGCAGCTAAGGCTGTGATGGACGAAGGCGGTTTTTCTATTAGCACAACTGGTGGACTAGGTAAATCTTACAGACAGGTATTCACCACTCCGGCACCAGTTGCCAGCGAGGTACTCTTAGCATCAGTAATGGACCTTACGTTAAATGAATTGAATGATGCCAATTGGTATTGGACTAGTGGTACTTATGGTGATAAAGCGAGCTTTACAAGAACTTTCATCAACACGTATCTGAACATTGACGGTACACCTTTTACCAGCAATCCAGGGTACGAAACCATGCTATTTAAGGATGAAGTAAAGAACAGGGATCTGAGACTTGCGCAAACAATCAGGTCGGGTGATTACAAAAGAATTAGTAATGGTGTTCAGATTCCAGCTCCCCCACTTTTTACTTATACATATACAGGGTATCAGCCAATAAAATGGACGCTTGACGACATGTACTATGATACGCGGGATTTAAATATAAATTCCATCCCAATGATTCGTTATGCCGAGGTGTTATTAAACTATGCTGAAGCAAAAGCAGAACTAGGCACATTAACCGATGAAGACTGGGCTGCAACGGTAGGTGTACTGCGAGCCAGAGGTGGCATAACAGGTGGCCTCGATTCAAAACCAGTTTCAGTTGATCCTTATTTGCAATCTGTTTACTTCCCGGATATAAGTGATCCATCAATTCTTGAGATCAGAAGGGAACGCGGTATAGAATTATCCCTGGAAGGATTTCGATTTAAAGATCTCTTAAGATGGAAACGTGGTGAACTCATGGAGCAGGAATGGAATGGATTTTATGTTCCTGCTCTGAATACAGCTATGGATTTAAATGAGGATGGCATTAATGATGTTGTATTCTATCAAGGGACTAAGCCTAATCTTGGATCAGATGTAACCTATGTGGATGTTTCACCCACGGTAGACGGTAAAGTTAATTCACAGCTTTTGAAAAATGGAACCTCTGGAGAGATAACCTGGCTTAATAATATCCCCAGAGAATGGAATGATAAAATGTATTATTACCCTATTCCGGAAACAGATGTAATTGCAAATCCAAATCTGGGTCAGAATCCTGGTTGGTAAAATTGGATCGAGCTCAATAACTGCATTGGACATTAGTCCTTTGCAGTTATTTTAATGTCAAAATCATAGATATGAAAAAATTAAATTTTTGTAGGGGCGTGATGCTCGGGTTGGTTGTTGTCTTCGCGTTTGAAAGTTCCGTCGCGCAATCGAAAAAAGAAATGCCGTTTTCTATCATAACATATAATATCCGATATAATAATCCTGGTGATGGGGACAATGCCTGGCCGTTAAGAAAGGATAAAGTAGCTGGCCTGCTTAAATTTCATAAAGCTGATATTTTTACCGTTCAGGAAGCATTGCCTGAGCAAATGGATGACCTTGCGGCTCGATTTTCAGATTTTGAACACGTAGGTGTCGGTCGCGATGATGGAAAAAGGGCAGGCGAGCACATGGGAATTTTTTTCAGAAATTCGAGATTTGAGAAAATCACAGACGGCATGTTCTGGTTGAGCGAAACACCTACGAAGCCTGGCTTCGGGTGGGACGCAGTTTGCAATAGAACGGTGACATGGATAAAATTAAAAGATAAAGAAACGAAGAAAACCTTCTTTGTTTTTAATACTCATTTTGATCACCGTGGCGTAAAGGCACGTGAGGAATCAGCAAAACTTATTCTAAAATCCATTAAAGAGATCAACAAAGAAAAGCTGCCGCTAATCTTGACGGGTGACTTCAACCTAGTCAAAACTTCGGATCCAGTACAATCTATTCTTAACGAGTTACATGATGCAAAAGATAAATCACAAACACCCCCTTATGGCCCTGATGCGACAAGTGGCGGATTTGAGGTAAAGCCTACGTCCAGAACAATTGACTTTATTTTTATAAATGATGGAGTAAGTGTACTTCGGCACGGTGTATTAACGGATTCCTACGGATTGTTTTATCCCTCCGACCACCGGCCGGTATTAGCTGAAGTAAGGATACTTTAACATGCCATTTTTGCCCAGCCTATGCGTGATTTTTAGAATTGCGCATACGGCCTTGGCTTCATGATCACCTATCGATCCTTTGAAAAGGTAGACCAAACATCAACCGTTATTTCTGGTACTCAATTTTGATCACCCGCCATACAAATTCGCCGGCTCCTGTTTTCACAACAACCTCATCACCCACTTCTTTTTTCATTAGCGCACGCGCCATAGGCGAGTCAATGGAGATATAATCCTTGGTATCAAAGATCTCATCATAGCCAACAATACGAAAGCGTTTTCGTCCGGCTTTGGCATTTTCGATTTCTACCCAGGCGCCGAACAATACTTTACCTTCCTGAAACGGTGTATAATTCACAACCTTTAAATCATCAATGCATTTGCGCAAGTAAAGCAGGCGCCGATCGATCTCTCTGAGCCGTTTTTTATTGTAATGATAATCTGCATTTTCAGAACGGTCACCAAGACTCGCGGCCCACGCTACCTTTTGGGTAGTTTCGGGACGTTCGACACGCCACAGATGATCCAGCTCTGCTTTTAACTTTTCTAAACCTTCCGGCGTGATTAAGGGTGTTTTCATGATTGCTTAGTCACGAGATGTTGGGGACAATCGCCATTGCGCAATCTATATTAATTGCAGATTTATTCTCAATAATTTTAATGATTGAAAATAGTTTGTGGTAGCTGGATTGTTGATAGCAAGGCTTTTTACCGCAGAGATTCAAGGGCGTAACGGCTGCGGTAAGAGAAATCGAATGTAAGGCCAATATTTTTAGAGTAAATACAGCGTTCTGATTTTCCTTTTCCCAACATGATTCCTACGGATTTTTTTAACCATGTTCCGAACAAGAGGTTATATTTTAAGTTTAAGTATTGTCTAAACTTTATACTATGAAATCATTGTTCATTGTAATCTTCTTGCTTCCATGCATCACACTTTTTGGCCAGCAACAAACTGACTTAACGGAAATGAAAAAGGAAATCTTACTCCTTAATCAAAATGTTGAAACAATTCAGCTCAATCTTGGAAAGGCCGAGAATAAGTTTAAGAGAGGTATCGGGCTGGCAACATTAGGTTATTCAGTGACAATTGCAGGTGGTTTGATGCTCGGCAGGAAAAACGATGAGCTCGGCAAAGTACTTTTGGTTTCAGGAGGTGTTATGGGAATTACGGGCACCATTCTTATGGTAGATGCATTTAAATTCCTGGGTCGCGCGTCGGAGCGTGCAAAACAATAGTCAGCGGTCGAGCCAGGCTTTAAACTCGTGCGCGCGTTCACGACTCACTGAGAGATCGTGTTCGCAAGACTGGCTTAACTTCACTTCTAATTTTGAGCTGATCAACCCTTTTATTTCCGTGATAGCGTCAAAGTTGACAATAAACTTTCTGCTGATTCTAAAAAAATACTTTGGGTCGAGCATGCTCTCCAGTTCTTCCAACGTGTGATCGAGCATTCGCTTACGATTCTCATGTTTTTCGACCATATATACTGTTTTACCATCCGCGAAGAAGTAAGCAGCTGAATCGACTGGCTTATACTGCAATTTATTTCCAGATTTTATTAACAACCGTTGTTTATAAGCATGCTGCGATTGCGATAACAACGCCTTCAAAGCTTTGATCTCAGATGCATTTAGACGAGTACCCGATGAAAGCTTCTTGAATTTTTCCAAGGCCCGAACCAGGTCTTCGTATTGAATCGGTTTTAGTAAATAGTCAATACTGTGCAGTTTGAACGCTTCGAGCGCGTATTGGTCGTAGGCTGTTGTAAAAATAATCGGTACATCAATATTGATATGATTGAAGATTTCAAAGCTTTTTCCGTCAGCAAGCTGAATGTCTAGAAGCACGAGATCAACTATTTTTCCCGATTTAAAAAAACGAACTACATCCTGAATCGAATCGAGTTGATCTACGATCTCGATAGATGATGAGTCGTATTTAGCTAACATTTCTGTTAGTCGTTCAGCCGCGAGAGTCTCGTCTTCAACTATTAAAATCCTCATTTATTTATTCAAGCAGCAGAAGCGGAAGCTTAACCTTGAATTCGCGATCCGTTTTTGTTATTTCTACTGGTGTATCACTTAAAAACATGTATCGCTTCTGAATGTTTTTTAACCCGATATAAGCGGACTCTTCTTTTACTTTTTTTTCTTGTAATGTGTTAGCAACTTCTATTGTACTATCTGCTGTTGTAATGCGGATCTTCAATTGACTTTTGCTGGACACTATATTGTGTTTGATCGCATTTTCAATTAGCATTTGAATCGATGCTGGCGCAATGAAGAATTTGTTGACATCCACAAAAATATTTTTCTCAATGGAGATGTTTTCTCCGAATCGGATCTTTAAGAGAAATAGATACGCCGAAATGAACTCTAACTCCTCATGCAAGGAGACTATTTTCTTTTCCTGGTTGAATAAAAGGTATCGGTAGACTTTTGAAAGCTGTGCGATAAATTTTGCTGATGTGTCCGCATCCTTATATACCAACGTTGATAGGGCATTGAAGCAATTAAATAGAAAGTGGGGATTAATTTGACTTCGAAGCGCCTCAAACTGCGCTTCAATACTAGCTTTCTCCAGTTGGGCTGCCTTTAATTCCGTTTTTTTTAACCTATCCATAAAAAAGTAAATTGCGTTAAGGCAATTCAGAAATAGATTAACACGAAATCCGAAGGCTAGAACAAGTACCAAGTGATCTGTGCTTCTTACGATTTGATCTTGAAGAACCATATATAACAAGCCCAGTGAAACAACGGAGGCGATCATAACATTCACCAGACTGCACGCGAACAAAATTAGTAATGGGTGAATTTTTCTTCCAATCCACGTGTGAATTGAAAATAGCCTCAGACCTACATAACGATTTAGTTCCCAAATTAAAAGAACCTCTAAAAAAATTAAGGCGAACAGGTATAGATATGGAATTTCGGCATCTATTAATTTAATACCCGATGTAAACAGAATATTTAGAAAGGAATATACCGCGAGCAGTACTATAAATACATACCTGTACTTTATGTTAAACACTGTAGAGGATGTTTAAAAGATGTGTCACGGCGGGGTGCCAATTAAGATTCTTATAACTAGTCCCACCCATGTGGGCAGGACTAGTTACAAAAGTAGCATCAAAATATTGACTCTGGCAGCAATACACGATCAATAGTGTGGATTACTCCGTTTGTTGCAAGAACGTTTAGCAATGCTGAATTTGTATTAAGGCTGGCGACATTTCCAGATTCGTCCGTGATTGTTCCATCGCCTGCATTTATTGTTACTTCGCCGTTAACCGTTTGCGCCGCACCGTCTACCAGGTCGGTAGAGAAGACACGTGCGGCTATAACATGGTGTTGTAGAACGGCTGTCAATGTTGGCAGCGGGATTTCGTCCACGTTGTCAACGCCAAGTGCGGCGTAGAGTTGTGCAAATGCTTCGTCGGTGGGAGCAAAGACTGTAAGGTTAGCATTACTGTTGCTTACAGCGGCAAGCAAGTCGTTAGCAGTGCCACTCGTACGAGATAATGCAGCGACGAGTTGTGTAAATTGAGGAGTGCTGGATGTCGAAAGATCGATTCCAATTTCTGCTATTGTTTTGGAAGGTGGGAGTAAGGTCCTGTCAATTATATGAACGACGCCGTTTGAACCAGCAATATCTGTCGCAACTACTTCCGTTGTTCCGTTGATAAAAACGCCTGAAGAGCCGTTGTTACTTAAATAAAAGTCACCGTTAAGCGTTGGGATAACGCTACTTTCCTCTGGCAATTCGGAAGCTGGCACTTCGCCATCAATCACATGGTAAGTCAAAACAGCATTAAGTGTTGCCTGATCAGGCAACGAAGTTATTCCGGCTGCAGTGAATGCGGCATTTGTAGGCGCAAATAGCGTAAGTCCGTTGCCCGATGGACCATTGCCCAGAAGCGTCGTAAGAATGGTTGGATCTGCAGCTTTCACCGCTGCAATGAGTGTCGTAAAGTCCTTATTAAAATAGGCCGGCGCTACAATAGTTCCAACGATCGGCACGATAGAGGGTGGCACCAACACTGCATCGACGATATGAACTACACCGTTTGTAGTTTCAACATCTGCTGTTGTTACATTAACCGCTCCGTTCAATTTCACGCCACCAGCCGTGGTGACTGCGATATCCTCTGTGTTGGCTGTCTTAAGACTGCCGGTAGTAAGTTCGCTTGCATTCAGTTCATCAGTTGCAATTACATGATATTGAAGAATGTTTTTTAAAACATCCTCGGGAACATCATCTATGCTCGCTTGTCCAACCGCCGTCAATAGATTGGTGAATGCTGCGTTAGTTGGGGCAAATACGGTGAAGTCACCATTACTACTTAATGTAGTAACTAAATCCGGATACTTTGTAAGGGCGCTAACAAGAGTTGTCAAACTTGAATTGCTCTGGGCGACTTGCACAATGTTTTGTGTTTGGGTCGGTTGAACGTCATTGTCGTCATCATCGCAGCTTGTTGCCACTACAACGAACGTAAATAGAAGCAGGACCATGCCCCATCGTGGTCGGGCGAATAATGAGTGTAACTTTTTTGCAGATTTCATAAGTTTAAAATTGTTTTAATTGTGA
This sequence comes from Bacteroidota bacterium, assembly GCA_023412765.1. GTDB lineage: Bacteria > Bacteroidota > Bacteroidia > Cytophagales > Cyclobacteriaceae > Chryseolinea. Next base: position 9,156 of record JAEZBX010000082.1, on the reverse strand, counting down.
CTTATAAACCTGTAAGGATTGTGAATGGATAACCGATTGGGAGTGGACCGCTGTGGAAACCGGTGCGAATGGGATGCTTTTGGGTGTGATCGGTAGGACAGAAAAGGACCTATGCGCAAACGTCAGATTAAAAAAAATCCCGCTCGAGGCGGGAATTTTTTATTGAGGTTTTGCTTCGTCAGCCCACTGGACTTTCGGCGATCGATAGAAATCAATTCCCATGGTTTTCCATAGTTTAGCGTGATTAGCTAGCCGTACTTTATAATCATCCCAATTTCTTGCAGATGCTGGTGTCCATCCGATCTCGGCGACTCCCGCCAAGCGAGGGAACACAAGGTATTCGATGTCATCCATGTTAAGAACGGTTTCGGTCCAAAGGGGCGCTTCTACTCCCATGATCTGCTCGCGTTCAATGCCCGGAACCAGTTTTGCCGGATCCCAACGATAGGATGAATCAACTTCTATGAATGCAGCCCAATTGAGTCCGATGCGCGACGTGGAATCATATTGCATGTCGAGGTAAACTTTAGTGGACGGTGAGAAGATAAGGCGTGCACCTTTTTCAGCTGCTGTAGTTGCATGTTCGCGCGAATGCCAGAATTGTACTAAAGTAGTATTGTCAACATTCGCTTGTGCGACTTCTTCCCATCCGACCATGATCTTTCCGTTGGCCTTTACAATTTCTTTGAATCGATTTACAAACTCGATATAATCTTGCTTTTTCGTTACCTGTGCTTCATCACCACCTACGTGGAAATATGGCCCGGGAGTGATAGCGGAGATCTCCCGGATCACGTCGTTTACAAATTGAAATGTCGATGGTTTTTTTAAACTTAATGTGCTAAATCCGACTTCGATGCCGTAATGCGGCTGACCCGCAATGGGTCGAGGCTTTTCTCCCGGCTCTAGTTTGATTGGAGGCCCCGGAAGAAGTTCATCGGGGTAGGAGATTAGCGCTGCGTTAATGTGTCCGGGAAGATCGATTTCAGGCACGATCGTGATGAAACGGCTTTGTGCATACGCCACAATTTCTTTGTACTGCTCTTGTGTGTAAAATCCTCCTTTACCTCCGCCAACCTGACTTTGTCCGCCAATAGCCGTAAGGTTAGGCCATGATTTGATCTCAATACGCCACCCCTGATCATCGCTAAGATGAAGGTGCAGTGTATTGAGCTTATAATAACTCAGGAGATCAATATAGCGCTTTACATCTTCGACTTTAAAAAAATGTCGTGCCACATCAAGCATGGAGCCGCGCCATTCATATTCTGGATGATCGGTAATAGTCCCAGTTGCAATTTCCCACTCGTTTACGCCAGCATCGCTTGCCTTGTCTGCAATCATCTGTCGTAACGTTTGTATTCCGTAGAATACACCAGCCGGTTTGTTAGCCACGATCCGCACTTTTTCTTCATCGACAGTCAATTCGTATCCTTCGTCTCCCAGGGAAGAAGAGCCTCCCTGCAGACTTAGAACGATATCACCATTGCTTTCCGAGGATGATACATTGATGGCCAGACCGGTGGTAGATTTGAGATTTTCAGCAAGGTAATTGGCTATATCCGCCAAACCTTCCGAAGTGTTATCCGCAACGACGCTGGTATTTGCAGTGATTAAAAACGTTTTTCCAAACGCATTTGCTGAAATCGGCTTTGGGATAACCCGATCAAAAGCAAGCTTCGCTTCCGGTGATGTAGATTTAGAATCACTGCATGCTGCTGCACATAAAAGAAGGAGGATGAATGCGGCGCCGTTTTGGAATGCTCTGGCTGAAGATAAATGCATAAATGGGATGTATTTGGGAAGCGAAATGTAAATAATTTATTGACTTCCGCATGCGCCGTCTGCATAAATTTGTGCGCACACTTTTGGTCTGTTAACGCACACATCGGACCCAACATGTTAGTAGACTACATTGAACCCTAACCCGCGACGCATCGGCGCGAGTTGTGGAAAGTATTTGACTTATGAATATTGGTATAGTCTACCGGACATTAACCATACTGCCGAAAACTGCTGATTTAGAATTGGCCTTGATGGTGCCGCATCGCCGGGTTGCTGAAATTTCCCGGCTTCAGAATAGCCGCCCGCTGGCGGTCGCCGAGGTCCGGCATTGAACGCGCCCATTTTTTCAATGGATGTAATTTGTTTCAATTTAAGCTTATTTAGCCATGGCATGCTTGTTGAAATCCGACCGGCAACTAGCAAAATATGTTATTAAATTTTTTCCGGGTAGCTATACGAAACCTTCAACGAAACAGCGGATATACGGCAATAAATATCGGCGGGCTAGCCATCGGTATGGCCGTTGTAATCCTTATTGGAATGTGGATGGTGGACGAATTGTCGTTCAATAAGAATCATGCAAAGTACGATCGAATCGCGCAGGTCTATACAAACGAGACCTTGAACGGTGAAATCAAGACTGCCGCGGAGTGCCCCATGCCCACCAGCCAGGAATTGGAAGCTACTTACCATGGTTTTTTTGAGCGTGTAGTTACTGCGTGGTGGGAGGGAAATCACGTATTACAGGTTGGCGAAAATAAGACCATGCAGAGTGGAACGTTTATAGAGCCCGAGGCGCTGGAAATGTTCAGTTATAAAATGAATAAGGGTAGCCTGGCGGCTTTACAAGATCAATCATCTATTGTACTATCAGAATCCGCAGCAAAAGCTCTTTTTGGAGACAAGGATCCATTGAATCAATCTATAAGGATCGATGATAACATTGATGTAACGGTAACGGGCGTGTTTGAACAGATGCCTTACAACTCCCGCTTTCACGGTACACAATTTCTTGCTAATTGGGACATGTGGCTAGCGCACAACAGATGGCTTCAAGCAGATACACACGATTGGAAAAAAGCGATTACCACTTTCGTAGAATTGCGCCGCGGTATAAAAGTAGAGGATGTAAATAATGCAATTGCCGACTTGAAAAAGAAAAATATTTCGTCGGATGAGGCAGCTTCTGAGAACCCTGAACTATTTCTTGAACCAATGTCACGGTGGCATCTATATTCCACCTTTCGGGATGGAAAATCGGTGGGCGGCAGAATTCAGTTCGTTTGGCTGTTTGGGATCATTGGCGTTTTTGTTTTGTTCCTCGCCTGTATCAATTTTATGAACCTGAGTACGGCGCAGTCTGAGAGACGTGCCAGGGAAGTGGGAATACGAAAGTCGATCGGCTCGATGCGATCACAGCTTATCCAACAGTTTCTTTCAGAATCCTTCATAGTGGTCGCAGGTGCATACTGTATAGCCATAGCGTTGGTCGCGGCTTCGTTGCCGTGGTTTAATGAACTTACGGATAAACAAATGACCCTTCCTTGGAACAATTCATATTTCTGGGCAGCTAGCGGTGTTTTCATACTGTTTACGAGCTTTATATCGGGCAGCTATCCGGCGCTATATCTTTCATCTTTTCAGCCTGTGAAAGTTTTAAAGGGTACGTTCAAGGCTAGCACTTCGTCATCAACTCCCCGCAAGATTCTGGTCATTGTCCAATTCACAGTATCGATTGCCTTGATCATCGGAACGGTTGTCGTATGGCAACAGATACAATATGCGAAAGATCGTCCTGTTGGCTATACCCGGGCGGGTTTGATTATGGTGCGCAAAAGTCTCGACGAATACTTTAACAATAATAAATCCGAGATCCTACGAAATGAACTCATGCAGTCGCCTGCGGTAGAGGGTGTGGCAGAGTCATCGAACCCTGCAACCGAAGCGTGGTTTAATTCAAGTTCTATTGACTGGCGTGGGAAGGACCCTAATTTCCGGGCTGACTTTACGACCATGGCCGTTACGCATGATTTTGGAAAAACCGTCGGATGGGAATTTGTGTTAGGTCGTGATTTTTCGCGTGAATACTCAACGGACTCTTCCGCAGTAGTGATGAATGAGACAGCAGCGCGCTTACTGAACTTCGAAGATGCATTGAATGAGGAACTCGCCTGGGACGGGAAGAGGCGCAAGGTGATAGGTGTCATCAAAGATATGGTGATGACTTCTCCCTATGATCCCGTAAAGCCAACGCTCTATAAATTGAGCTATGATGAAGCTTACGTACTTACTATGCGTATCAATCGCGAAATGAGTGCCAGCGAAGCACTCTCAAATATTGAAAAGGTCTTTCGGGCAGTTATTCCATCAGCGGTGTTCGACTACAAATTTGTGGATGAGGAATATGCACGCAAATTTTCCAGCGAGGAGCGGGTGGGGAAACTTGGAAGTATTTTCGCCGGCCTGGCAATTTTCATCAGTTGTATGGGACTGTTTGGAATGGCTTCTTTTGTGACGGAGCAACGCAAAAAAGAAATCGGTATTCGCAAAATACTGGGTGCATCCATGCCCAATCTATGGACTATGCTCTCGCTGGAATTTGTACAGATGGTACTTTTGGCCTGTATCATCGGAATACCTGTAGCATGGTTCTATCTGAATGAATGGTTGCAGCAATTCACCTACCGTGTGAGCATATCAATTTGGGTCATCGCATTGTCAGTAATCGGTGCCCTTCTCATCACGATCATTACAGTAAGCTTTCAAACGGTCAGGGCGTCGATGGGGGATCCGGTACGGTCATTGCGCTCTGAATAATTTCTTTTTCAACGCGAAACACAGCGTTACACCGAAATCTTATCGTGGGACGCAAATTCCCAGTGCCTTAAGAAGGCTATAATCAAAAATACCTGGAGAAAATTAGCAATATTCGATCGATAACAATATCTTTGTGGCCAAGATAAATGACAACAAAGATAAATGGACTCAGAGATAATAGCTTCTGTGCGGCGACTAAGCCAACAATACTCCTACAGCACAATACAATTGCATGAAACAGTTGGGAGAAAAGCGGGCCTTACCGGCACAGACCATAAATACCTGGGCTTCCTGATTCAAAAGGGCCAGATGACAGCAGGTGAGCTTGCAAATATGACCGGGCTCACAACGGGATCAGTAACAGGTCTTATTGACCGGCTTGAGCAAAAAAAATTTGTAAAAAGACGATTTATCCAGGATGACAGACGTAAGGTTATTATCGAGGCCAACACTAAGTATATTATGGAAACCTTTGACCCTTTATATAAGGAGTTCCGGAGCAAAACTGAAAAGCTCATCTCGTCATTTTCATCCCGGGAGATCAAGATCATCGAAACGTTCCTGACGAAAGCCACTCAATTGGCAGAACAGACAACGGAGCAACTTAATGCGGTTTAGCCGCGAAATGTTATGACGCTGGGGTGCACTAATGTTCCTCAATTCTAGAACAATTTATTAACAAGAATGAAATCTTATATTCTCACTTTCCGAGAGATTTATAAATTCAACTTGCCATCCGTTGGTGGCAAGGGTTCCAATCTCTCTGAACTGTCAAGAATTCAAAGCTTATCAGTACCAGAAGGTTTTTGTATAACGACATCGGCATACGCAGATGTGATTTTCCCCAACGTTGACTTCAGCGGGCTGCTCACTGATCTGTCGAGATTAAAGATTGATGACCGCGCGGCAATAAAAGAAGTCACTACCAAAATAAGACAGACGATCGAAAATATTCCTGTCCCAAAAGTGCTGCAGGATGCAATAATTAATCACATTAAAAAACTCGGCGACAAAAATGCATATGCAGTTCGATCCAGCGCAACGGCAGAAGATCTTCCAGGTGCATCCTTTGCCGGTCAGCAGGATACTTACCTCAACATCATAGGTGCTGACGCGATCGTGAGACATGTCAGAAAATGCTGGGCATCGCTATTTACTGAAAGGGCAGTTATTTATCGGCTGCAAAATGGATTCGATCATCGAAAAGTTTCCATATCGGTTATTGTTCAAAGAATGGTCCATCCAGATGTTTCCGGAATTATGTTTACTGCAGATCCTGTTTCGGGCAACAGAAAGATTATTTCGATCGATGCGAGTTTCGGCTTAGGTGAGGCACTGGTTTCCGGCCTGGTCAATGCCGATCTGTACAAAGTAAAAGATGATTTTGTTTTTGAGAAGAAAGTGGGTTCAAAAAAGATGATGGTCGCAGCACTGGCAGAGGGTGGTACTGAACCGGAAGAAATTGCAGAGGACATTCGAAATAGTCAAGCGCTCAACGATGATCAGATTTTGCACTTAAGCAAACTTGGTAGGATAATAGAAAAACATTTTGGGGTACCCCAGGATATCGAATGGTGCCTGGTAGAGGATGCGTTTCACATCCTTCAATCGCGACCTATCACGAACCTGTTTCCAATTCCTGAAACAAGCGATCCGAAGAACCGTGTCTACATTTCTGTAGGTCATCAACAGATGATGACCGATGCCATTAAACCATTAGGGCTATCGTTGTGGCAACTGACCTCATTTGCACCCATGTATAAGGCCGGTGGCCGCTTGTTTGTCGACATTACTGACAGGCTTTCTTCGGTTCAAAGCAGAGCTGCCTTATTGGAAGCAATGCTGCAACACGACCCGTTAATCCGAAGCGCCATCGACAGCTTGATTGAGCGTGGAGATTTTATTCCGAGTCCTGTAGATGAGGGACAACAAGCACCTGGTTTGTCCAATAATTTACAGTCAGCGGAAACTTCAATTGAAAATGATCCATCGATTGTTGTTGATCTTATGAGGGCCAGCGAAGAGTCCCTGCAAGCTCTTAAGAAAACCATTCAAAAAAAATCAGGAACTGAATTATTAGATTTTATTCGCGAAGATGTCCAGTTGCATTTCAGGAAAAGCTTGTTCGATCCCCGAAGCATCGCAGCAATCATGGCAGGCATAAATGCGTCTATTTGGATCAATGAGAAGATCAATGAGTGGTTAGGAGAGAAGAATGTAGCCGATCTTCTCGCCCGATCCGCGCCCGGGAATATCACTTCTGAAATGGGGTTGCAATTGTTGGATGTAGCAGATAAAATTCGACCGTACCCAGAAATCATTTCCTTTTTGGAGAATACAAAATCTGAAAATTTCTTAAACGATCTTCCTCATCTCAACGGTGGACGGGAAGCGCAAGTTGCTATCCGCAAGTACCTTGACAAATACGGGATGCGATGTGCTGGAGAAATTGATATTACCCGGACACGGTGGAGTGAGAATCCAACGATACTCATTCCTGTTATTCTCAGTCATATAAGAACCTTCGAGCCAGGTGAAAGCATCCGAAAATATCAGAAAGGACGACAGGAAGCACTTCAAAAAGAAGAACAAATACTAACTAAACTGCAGCACCTACCCGACGGAGATCAAAAAGCGTACGAAGCAAAAAAGAGAATTGCATTGATCCGAAATTTTAGCGGATATCGTGAATATCCGAAATACAGTATCGTCAATCGGTATTTTGTATATAAGCAAGCACTTCTCGAAGAAGCTGATCGATCTTTATCGACGTTGGGTCTTCAAGACAAGCACGACATTTACTATCTGTCACTACAGGAAATTCAAGAGACCATCCAAAACGGCGCGCTGGATCAGCGACTCATCGATCGACGAAAGGACGAATACAAAAGGTATGTGAAGATGACACCACCGCGTGTTATCACTTCGGACGGTGAAGTAATTAATGGTAAATACAATCGAGATAAACTTTCCGCGAACACGATCCTGGGTCTTGCTGTATCTTCAGGAGTTGTAGAAGGACGGGCACGAGTTCTTATGAGTATGGATAACGCCGATATTGCTGATGGTGATATCCTGGTGACTAAATTCACAGATCCAAGTTGGACGCCATTGTTTGTAACAATCAAAGGCCTTGTTACCGAGGTAGGCGGATTAATGACTCATGGGGCAGTAATTGCAAGGGAGTATGGTCTGCCCGCAGTTGTCGGCGTTGAAAATGCAACCAAAATAATTCGCGATGGTCAGCGTATTCGGGTGGATGGTACTAATGGGTTTGTGCAGGTTTGCTGAGGTGCGGAGGATAAAGTATTAAAGGTATAGGGTATAAGGTATAGAGGCTGTCCTATTCCTTATTCCCTATTCCCTTCTTATTATTGAGGAATGAAGAACATGACACTGTCGGAGAGGCTGAAATCATTCACGGAGGTTGAGCACAGGGAAACGGAAAAACTGTTGATTGAAAAAATCAAGTCAATTCATTCTAAAGAGGATTACATCCTTATACTGAAAATATTCTACGGATACTTCGCGCCAGTTGAACAGCAAATTCGTCGTTTTTTGACAACTAATGAATTGGCGGATTTACATGAGCGAAGGAACGTGTCCAGGATCAAAGATGATTTGCGAGAGCTGGGGTACGATCAAAACATTCCTATGTCACCCTTTCTTCCTGTTATTGAAAACCATTGTCATGCTGCTGGCGCAATGTATGTCCAGGAAGGCTCTACTCTGGGAGGCCGTCACATCGCGAAAATGATTTCTTCGAAGATTGAAAATACATCTCAGTCTCTCACTTTTTTTGAGGGATATAAGGAAAAGACTGATGGAATGTGGAATTCCTTTAAGTCATTTCTTAACAGTCGTTTTACAGATGAGTCAGAAAGAAGCCAGGTCATGGACGGCGCCAGGGAAACATTTGTCAGAATGAAGGAGTGGATACTAGATCACTAGTATTTAGAATCCAGAGAGCTACTAATCTCCGGCGACATTTTTAACATGTTGAGAACGTTGTCTTCTATTTCCTCCAATGAACTTCCCTTGACGAGGTATGCAACCGCTCCGTTTTTCAGTACTTCGCTTTTGTATTCCTCATTGACGGAACTACTGTAGACTACAGCAGGAATATTTTTATAAAGATCGTTTTCCTTAAGCTTCTTGAGCGCTTGCAGTCCATTAAGAAATGGCATATTGTAGTCAAGACTGATAAGAAATGGTAACGACCCTTCACTACATTTTGCAAGTTCAGAAAAAATCTCTCTGCCATTTTGTGCCCAGATCAGTGAAACCGGTGGCAGCAATTGTTTGCAAGCATCTGCAATGAATGAAAAATCGTCTGGATCGTCTTCGGCAATTAGAATTTTAATGGATTGAGACATCTACTTTGAATTACTAGTTAAAATAAACAATTTTAGCCGAATACTATTGATTATAAACAACGGTATTTCACCGATGTTCACTAAACCTAGATAAATGGAACGTCAAAATCTTGATGCCATATTTTGTGGCAAACAGCAACTCCATGATACAAATCAAATTCAGCCCCACGGCGTCGTA
>JAEZBX010000337.1 GCA_023412765.1 Bacteroidota bacterium | reverse complement strand
TAGCTGACAGCTGTCGCAGACAGCTGCTACTCTACTTCCCCTTTTATCATTAGACGCACGGTACCCTCATCTGAGTTAGCATTTACGGTAACTGTTTTTGTGAAAATGCCAGCGGTTGCAGCGTTGTATGTTGCCTTAACAAATCCTTCGCTGCCGGGAGGAATTGGATCTTTGCTGTAGTCTGTTACAGTACAACCACACGATGCTTGCACCGATGAGATGATCAGAGGCGAATCACCTGAATTCGTAAACCGAAACTCATGAGTGACAGGTTTGTTCAATGGAATTTTACCAAAATCATGAACTGTCACTTTCCAGGAAAAGACTGGTGGTAATAATATTGCTGACGTAAAACGATTGCTTACAAAAGTCTCAGCAAGTAGCGGCGTTGACAGGAGACAAAGGATGAATACGATTTTTCTCATAGTTCAAGTTAATTAAGTGATAGGTATGTGATCACGATTAAGTTTTAGCTAGAGAAGGAATAAGGAATAAGGCAGAGCTCCTTAAATATTCATCATTATTCCCTATTTCCTATTCCTCTGCTAAAATTAATCGTAAACAAAAATGCTAAATACGGGGCATGGCCTCTGTTAACAATTTCACAAAAGTTGTTAATGCCTTGTTAAATTGTGCCGGTGCATCCGATTGTTAACAACTTGTTAAATTTTTATGCGTTTTCGGGATTGTTGTAAATTTAATATGTGAAATCCTCCACCATCCGTTTTGTTGTAATCCTGGCAGCATTGAGTATCGTCGGTATCACGATCACACAAATTTATTGGGTAAGAAAAGCATTTGATTTGAAGGAAGCGGAGTTCGTACGAACAGTTAACACCGCGCTTTACAACGTAGCAAATCAGCTATTTGAAATAAATAAGACGCCATCGCCTGCAAACAATCCAGTAAAGCAACTATCTACAAATTATTTTGTGGTGATGGTGAACAGCGAGATCGACGCAAACCTTCTTGAGTACCTGTTGCGTAATGAATTTGAGAAAAGAGGGATTGTGGCGGATTTTGAATATGGGGTATACGATTGCTTGAGCGAACGAATGGTATACGGCGATTATGTTGCCTTCAATACTGCCAAAGAAAAAAATACGAGCAAAAATCTTCCTAAATGGAGTAACCAGGCATATTACTTTGGCGTTCAATTCCCTAATCGCGCAGCACACATCATTAATCAGATGGGAATATGGTCGTTTTCATCAGTTGTGCTGCTGACTGTTATTGCTTTTTTTGCCTATACCTTGTTTGTAATCCTCAAACAAAAACGTCTTTCTGAAGTTCAGAAGGACTTTATCAACAATATGACGCACGAGTTTAAGACACCAATCGCTACGATTGCTGTGTCAGCGGAAGTTCTGAAGGATGCAAATATTGTTAATCAACCCGAGCGATTGAGAAATTATGCAGGGATAATCGAGAAGGAGAACGTGAGGTTAAAGCAACAGGTGGAGCGCGTGTTGCAAATGGCAAGACTTGACAAGGAAGATATCGGATTGAAAAAAGAGTGGCTTGACGTTCACCAACTCGTTCAGGATTCGATCAAGAATTGTGCGATGGCATTAGAAGAGCGTCAGGGAACATTAACAAGCGAACTTGCTGCCACGCAGTCGCAAGTGCAAGGTGACAAGTTTCACCTTACCAGTGTAATTAATAATCTTATTGACAATGCTATTAAATATTGTCGCGAGATTCCGACGATAACTATTCGAACTTTTAATGGTAAGGATGGATGTATCATAGAAGTGAGAGACAACGGTATAGGTATCAGTCCGGAGCACCAGCGTAGGATATTTCAAAAATTCTATCGTGTGCCAACGGGAAATGTGCACGATGTAAAAGGATTTGGATTGGGCTTGAGCTATGCAAAGACGATCGTTGAGGCACACGGCGGTGAAATATCATTGCAGAGTGAGTTAGGCATGGGATGTTCGTTTCAAATTTATATACCAGGTTAAAAGAGCAAAAGACGAATTATGGCCTCTGACAAAAAACGTATTCTATTGGTGGAGGACGATCCAAGTCTTGGATTCGTAACAAAGGATGTCTTGGCCCTTAAAGGATATGATGTGACGCTGTGTAAGGATGGAGCAGAAGCTGAACAAACATTCTTTGCAGGTGACTATCATCTTTGCATTCTGGACATCATGTTGCCAAAGATGGATGGCTTTTCCCTTGCGAAAAGTATCAGGACAAAAAATTCTTCGGTTCCAATAATCTTTTTGTCAGCAAAGGCTATGGAGGAGGACAAGTTACAGGGCTTTGCAACTGGCGGCGATGATTATATCACCAAGCCTTTCAGTTTGGATGAATTACTCTGCCGTATCGAAGTTTTCCTAAGACGAAGTTATTCGAACCATCAAAGCCAGGAGACAATTGTTTTTCTTGGAAAATATACATTTGATTTTTCCAATCTCACTCTGAAAAACAACGCAACAGAAAAAACCCTCACACAGAAAGAAGCCGAAGTTTTAAAACTGCTCTATCACAACCGTGAACGTGTGCTTAAGCGCGAAGAAATCCTGAAACACGTTTGGGGTGATGATGATTATTTTATGGGAAGAAGCATGGATGTGTTTATATCCAAACTAAGAAAATACTTAAAGGAAGATCCCTCCGTTCAGATTGTAAATTATCATGGTGTTGGTTTCAAGCTGGAAAGCTAACCATTTTGGAAATTTTGAATTTTAAATTCTAAATTTTGAATTTTGGTTCTCCGCCAAAAGTAAATGTACTTTTAATCGGTAGTCTTCAGAGCTAAAGCCAAATGTAAAATGCATGAATACATAAGGTTGGATTTGCGTAAGGGCAATCCACGGGCACGCATTAATTCAAAATTTAAAATTCAAAATTTAAAATTCTCAATTTCTTAGGTGACTATGCTTTTTGCTGTAAGCAAAATATATCACTATCCCGATAGCCATCCATATGATCAATCGCACCCAGGTGTCAAGTGGTAGAAACGCCATCATTCCAAGGCATATAATCATTCCCAGAATTGGTACTAAGGGTACGAGCGGTGTTTTGAATCCGCGTGGCGCGTTTGGCATATTAACTCTCATCACCCAGATACCTGCGCATACGAGAACAAACGCGAAAAGCGTTCCAATACTTACCATTTCACCTACGACGCGAGCGGGTACAAATCCGGCAAACAAACTCACAAATACCATGAACAAGAGATTCGACTTATACGGTGTCTTGAATTTTTTGTGGACCGCTGAGAAAAAGCCGGGTAACAATCCATCGTTAGACATCGAATAAAAGACCCGTGATTGTCCCATAAGCATCACCAAAATAACTGACGTATAGCCCGCTAGTATAGCCAGTATGATTGCCTGCTGCAGAAAAACGAATGGTGTGTGACTGATTGCAACTGCAACGGGCGCGATACCATCCTGTCCCGCAAACTCTTTATAGTTTGCAAGACCAGTCATTACGTGTGCAAACAAAACATAGAGAATCGTACAAATCACCAGCGAACCTAGGATTCCAATAGGCATATCACGTTTCGGGTTTTTTGATTCCTGCGCTGCTGTTGAGACTGCATCGAATCCGATATACGCAAAGAACACTATACCTGCAGCGCGAATAATTCCACTGAACCCAAATTCACCAAACACCCCGGTATTAGCAGGAACGTATGGAACGTAGTTGTCGGGGTTAATATATTTCCAACCCAAAAATATGAAGATGAGAACAACAGACACTTTCAGCACTACAATCAATCCGTTTACAAAAGCTGATTCCTGGATACCCTTAATAAGAATAAGCGAAACAACTACGACGATGAAGACAGCAGGGAGATTAATCATCCCTGAGACAATACTTCCATCCGCGAGGGTTGCTGTCTCATACGGTGACATAGTCAAATAGTGAGGAAGGTGGATGTCATAATATTCAAAAAACTTTACAAGGTAACGCGACCAGCTAATGGAAACAGTTGCAGCGCCGAGCGCATACTCCAGCGTTAGATCCCATCCGATGATCCATGCGATAAATTCTCCCAATGTCGCATACGAATAAGTATATGCACTACCGGCGATTGGGATCATCGATGCAAATTCAGCATAGCAAAGACCAGCGAACGCGCATCCTACGGCTGCAATCACAAATGATATGGTTATACCAGGTCCGGCATTCGCGGCAGCAGCCATACCGGTGATCGAAAACAAACCGGCTCCGATGATTGCACCTATACCTAAAGCGACCAGGTTAGTGGCGCTTAGAGATCTATGAAGACTCTTCTCTGAGTCGGCAGCCTGTGCCAGCAACTGGTCAAGTGGCTTTTTAGTGAATAGGCCCATGTAAAAGCTTTTTGTATTACTTTATACTATTTCGTTTGCTAATATTCTCATTCGGATACTCCTTGCTGAAATCTATCCAATATTGTTTGAGGGTATCCTTCATATCCTTGCGCAACAAGAGAATACCTACAAGGTTGGGTACGGTCATCAACGCGATCGTTATCCCCGACAATGTCCAGATTATTGTTGTATCGGTAAATGATGCCAGGAAAAATCCAATCACGTAAACGACATGGTAATACATAACTGCTTTGGCACCGAATAAATAAGTTATTGCGCGATCGCCGTAGTAAGACCACGAAATTGCTGTAGAGAATGCAAAAAGCAATAGCCCAATCGTTACAATATACTTTCCGTACTCGCCTAGAGGACTGCGTTGAAACGCTTCGTTAGTGAGCGGTGCACTGTGCAGAAGGGACTTACCACTTATTGTAACTTTGCTGTTACCCCTGATAACCTTTCCATTAACAACCTGTAATTGACCCGTAAACTTACCGTTGGGCTCGCTTATCAACACATCCTCAGCCACTGACCGCGCATGCATTATCGTGACATCATTAGTAACCTCTCCTGCGCTAACATCCAGTACGCCACTAAAGAGGTCTATGCTTTCTCTTCCTGTCATGAAGTTTGATAGCTTTTCTTTGTCAGCGGGGACAGCATCGTTGTACTTCGTACTAAGCACTAACAAATCGGCATCTTGAAAATCATTCTGGAACTTGTCTGTCCACGCCCCTGACGATAAGACAGCTAATCCCGTAAGTAAACAAATAATTATGGTATCAATGAATGGTTCAAGAATAGCAACCATCCCCTCAGAAACCGGTTCGTGCGCTTTTGCTGCAGCGTGAGCAATGGGTGCTGATCCCTGTCCCGCTTCATTCGAAAACAGCCCGCGGTTCACTCCACGATTGAAGGCAAATGCAACTGTTGCCCCCAGGAACCCTCCTGTCGCGGAGCTCCCTGTGAATATGTCACTGGCAATGGAAACTAACGATGGAATAATATTCTCAACGTTGTATATAATAACTAAAAGCGCACCGATAAAATAAAGTATCGCCATAAAAGGCACCAGCATTTCGGATACCTGGGCAATCCTTTTTATGCCGCCGATGATGATGAAACCCAAGAGAACTGCAAGTATACCTCCCGTGATGATTTGATCCAATCCGAAAGATGAGTAAACGGCATTCGCAATGCTATTGATCTGTGGTAAATTGCCCGTCCCGAACGAAGACAAAACGGTAGCGACAGCAAATATTACTGCAAGCCAACGAAGGTTGAGTGCATTTTTCATGTAATACATTGGACCGCCGGCGACGTGACCTTTTGCATCCATTTCGCGATACTTGTGAGAAAGCGTTACCTCTACGAATTTCGTGGTCATCCCTAGAAAAGCTGTGACCAGCATCCAGAAAAGCGCAGCTGGTCCCCCTAAGTGAATTGCAAGTGCCACGCCTGCAATATTGCCTGTTCCAACAGTCCCTGACAATGCAGTAGACAAGGCCTGAAAATGTGATGCGTCGCCGACATCAGTCTTTTTATCATACTTCCCCTTCACAACCCTTACGGCGTGTCGGAAAAAACGTATTTGAGGAAATTTTAAATAGAAAGTAAAAAATATACCGGTTCCTAATAGAAAATACACGAACCAATTCGCGCTTCCAATGTAACTATCGATGGTGCCGAGGATTTCATTTAGTCGCTGCATCTATTATTGGCTTCAGTTCAGTATTGGCTTCAGTTTAGGAAGGTAATAATAGCGAATTGACACAAAAAGCCTTTTATAAGTCAAAATAAACTTGTCACATTATTTCATACACGGTGTTTTAAAGGGGATTATTACAACTCTTTCGTTTCGCTTGTTTCGTTGGGAGTGGCAATAGGTGCAACGTCATCTACTGTTGACTCTTCATCGTGCAGCTTCTCCGCAAAGAACTTGCGTTGGAAAATAAGAATGATCACAACACCAATAAATATTGAAGAGTCAGCGATATTGAACACCGGGCTGAAAAAGAGAAAGTACTCTCCCCCGAAAAATGGCATCCATGAAGGCCACGTATGATCGAACAACGGGAAAAACAACATGTCTATAACCTGGCCATGGAACCACGGTGTGGGTGAATTTGGAGGATGATTGTTGAGTAGTACACCATAGAATGTGCTATCAATCACGTTTCCTACTGCGCCTCCGAGTATCAATGCCATGCACACGAGGAAACCATAGTGCGCGTTCTTCTTCGCCATCTTGACAAGATAGTATCCAATCCCAACCATCGCTGCAATACGGAATACAGTGAGTGCCAGCTTTCCAAATTCATTATTCCAACGAATACCAAATGCCATACCTGGATTAAGTAGATAATGAAGCTTGAATCCATACTGCTCATTACCCAATACTGTGATCTCCTGATGCAAGTACATGTAATGATGGACCAATAGCTTGGAGGTCTGATCGACAACGATCACAAAAAGCGCTAACAGAAAATATTTATAGATTTTCATTCTTGCACATCCATAGTTTAGTCCGCACTTTTTAAACTGGGTCTCACTTCTTTACTGTTATTCTAACTTTCAATACAAACTCGTCCAGGTCCACTTTTGTGGCATCAGCAAGTTCTTCTTTTAACTCCAGCGTGATTGCTTGAGTTTCGGTGCTTATATAATCCTTGAATTCCGTCAAAGCAGCTGTTACAGCCTCGCCATCCTTTTCAACTTCAATACCAATCTTGTCCAATACTTCGAGGCCTTGCTCTTTTCGCAGGTTTTGCACTCTATTCACAAAATCCCGGGCAATACCTTCTCTCTTTAGTTCGTCGGTGACGCGAACATCGAGCGCAACGGTAAGGGCACCGTCATTTGCAACAGCCCAGCCAGGAATATCTTCAGATGAAATCAGTACATCTTCCAACACAAGATCAAAACCTCCTTTCGAGAGTACACCTTGTTTTTCCAACACCTGGATTTCTTCTTTGTTCAGCGCGTTTATAACAGCGGATACCTCCTTCATCTTCGGGCCATACTGCTTTCCTAACTTTGGAAAATTGGGCCGGACTTTTTTTATCAACACTCCTGAAGCATCATCGATATACTCGATTGTCTTAACATTAACTTCCGCGAGAATGATATCTTCCACAGTCTTAACACGGTCGGCAAACGACTTATCAAGAACAGGCAACAATATTTTTTGAAGTGGAGTCCTAACCTTTACCTTGTGATTCTTTCTTATTGAATGAACAAGCGAACTAATCCGTTGAGCATAATCCATCGAGAGTTCCAATTCAGTATTTATGCGAGAGGATTCAGCTCGCGTTAAATCAGTAAGGTGCACCGAATCTTGTGCAAGCGGAGTTTTGTTTTGAATCGCTTTATTGCGTATTCCATCCGTAAGATTCTTGTATAACCACTCTGCATAGAAAGGAGCAATCGGCGACATCAGCTGTCCTGTTACCATCAAGCACTCGTAAAGTGTCTCATATGCCGCTTTCTTATCATCGGAAAATTCTCCTTTCCAGAAACGCTTCCGGTTCAGACGAACATACCAATTAGAAAGATGATCGTTCACAAAATTTTGAATTGCCCGTGCTGCCCGAGTTGGCTCGTATTCTTCATAAGCAATCGTTACATCAACAATCAGCGATTGAAGTCTGGAGATGATCCATCGATCGAGCAAACTCAGTTGATCGTAGGGGACGTTGTTCATCTCATCTTTTTCGAACTCATCGATGTTAGCATAGAGTGCAAAGAACGAATACGTGTTTTGCAAAGTGCCGAAAAATCTGCGCTGTACCTCCACGATGCCGTCGAAATCGAATTTGAGGTTGTCCCATGGCGGAGCATTCTCCATCATGTACCATCTCACAAGATCAGCTCCATATTTTGACAACGCATCGAACGGATTAACAACATTGCCTATCCTTTTCGACATCTTGTTCCCGTTTTTATCGAGAACCAGGCCATTAGAAATTACATTTTTAAATGCTAAACCTGGATTGCCGTTTTTCGCATTAACAGCCCGCACTTCATCGCTGGCATCATTGAGCATCGCAGCGATAGCATGAAGCGTAAAGAACCAACCACGAGTTTGGTCAACTCCTTCTGCAATAAAATCTGCAGGATAATTATCTCCAAAGACATCCTTGTTTTCGAAAGGATAGTGCCATTGTGCATATGGCATTGCACCCGAATCGAACCACACATCTATCAGATCAGGCTCCCGATACATCTCTTTCCCGGTTGGACTTGCTAACACAACGTCATCGACATACGGTCTGTGTAGATCAAAGTCAGCGGGTAATGCTGATTTCATAAAACCAGCCTGAACGGATTTTTCAACTTCCCTGGAAAGTTCTTCAATAGAACCGATGCATATTTCTTCGCGGCCGTCTTTCGTTTTCCATATTGGCAACGGCGTTCCCCAGTAGCGCGACCGTGATAAATTCCAATCCACAAGGTTTTCCAACCAATTGCCAAAGCGACCCGATCCTGTTGACTCTGGTTTCCAATTAATGGATTTGTTGAGTTCCACCATTTTATCCTTCAAAGCCGTAGTTCTTATGAACCAGGAGTCGAGCGGATAATAAAGAACAGGCTTGTCAGTACGCCAGCAATGCGGATAAGTATGCTCGTACTTTTCTACTTTGAACGCTCTGTTTTCTTCCTTGAGGATTATAGAAATGATTATGTCTGTGGTTTTGTAATCGGGATGACTTTCGTCTTCGTTTGTATAATTCTTTACATAAAAATCATCGACATCCAGAGGCTTGTGCGTCTTGATACCATACTTTGAAACGCCTTGTTTCAATTCTGCACCAACCTGGCTCACAAACTTTCCCTTGCGATCAACAGTAGGCACTTCGTTGCCTGCTTCGTCCCTGACGGTAAGCGGAGGTATCCCATACTGTTTGGCTATACGGAAGTCGTCGGCTCCAAATGTCGGCGATGAGTGAACAACCCCTGTTCCATCTTCAGTCGTTACGAAATCGCCAGCTACCACTTTAAAAGCTTTTTCTGCATCATACAGCGGCTGTACGTATGGCATCAGCTGTTCATACTGAATCCCCACCAACTGCTTTCCAGTGAACTGCTGCACAACTTCAAAGGGAATCGCTTTTGCCCCCTTCGCGTAATCGCTGAGCTTTATTTGACCGTTTTTCTCCGGGAAATATTTGCCCATGAGATCCTTGGCAAGGATCACACTTACTGGCTCGTAGGTATAGGGATTATAGGTGTTAATCTGAACATACTCGATCTTTTCGCCAACGACCAGGGCAGTATTTGATGGCAGCGTCCAGGGAGTTGTGGTCCATGCCAAAATGTACACTTCACCAGTGACCGACCGAAAAAGAAAATTCGATTCCGAATTGCGCGTCACTTTAAACTGCGCTACAATTGAAGTGTCTTTAACATCTTTATAACAGCCTGGCAGATTCAGCTCGTGGGAGCTCAAACCGGTTCCCGCAGCCGGAGAATAAGGCTGTATTGAATAGCCTTTATACAGTAGATTTTTGTTGTATAGCTGCTTTAGTATCCACCACAACGATTCAATATAATCTCGCGTGTAGGTAATGTAAGGACGGTCGAGGTCTACCCAAAAACCCATTTTCATAGTCAGGTCGTCCCATTGGTCCTTGTACATCATTACGGTTTCACGGCACCGTTGATTGTATTCTTCAATCGAAATCTTCTTTCCAATATCATCTTTGGTGATACCAAGTTGTTTTTCAACCTGGAGTTCGACGGGTAATCCATGGGTATCCCATCCGCCCTTTCTTTTAACCTGAAAACCCTGAAGGGTCTTAAATCGACAGAAAATATCCTTAACAGTCCTGCCCATCACGTGATGGATTCCGGGGGTTCCGTTGGCGGAAGGGGGACCTTCATAAAATGTAAAAGATGGCGCCCCTTCACGATTCGACACCGATCGCTCAAAAACTTGCTCTTTGCGCCAGAATTCCAGCATATCTGCGGCAATCTGGGCGAAGTTCATTGACTTGTATTCCTTGTATTTTCCAGCCATTTTTCCACAACGACCAATTAATTATGCCCCTGGTCGCATTTGGGGTAATTTTAGCCCGCAAAGATATTTCTTTTTGGTAAACTCTGCGCACTCTGTTGGCTGAGTGGGGAATCAGTTAAATGGTAAGCCGGTTTATGATGTTAGTAGGGCCGAACGAGGAGGTATAGGGTATAGGGTATAGGGGCACACCTTATACCTTATACCCTTATACCTTATACCTTATACCTTATTGCCTAGTTCTTTCCTCCTGTCGGAGTCAGCGCCTACTCGGCAGACGGATGCCTATTATGAATCTTGATCTTGCTCAGATCAATTTCTTCATCCTCGCTTTCACCATAAAAGGATGAGTCGAAATCATCAATCAGGAGGTCACCCTTTCGGCCTTTGGGCTTATCGAAGGTCATGATCAAAGCAGGAAGAAGAATCAGGTTGGTGAACATGGAAATCACCAGCGTAATGGATGTCAGCAATCCCAAAGCGATGGTTCCACCAAATGACGAGAAAGCAAAAATGATGAAGCCCGCGAATAAGACAATGGAAGTGTACATGATGCTTTTACCCGTTTCCATGATACTGTCGCTTACAGCCCGCGGGATGTAAAAATTGTTGCTGAGTATTTCCTGACGATACTTCGCGAGAAAGCGGATAGAATTATCAACCGATATTCCGAAAGTGATACTAAAGATGAGCGCCGTACTGGGTTTCAATGGGATATTAAAATAACCCATCAGTCCGGCGGTAATCATTAGCGCCAATAAGTTTGGCAAGAGCGAAATAATGATCATGCGGGCATTCGCGAAAAGAATGGCCATCGAAAGTGTAATGAGCAGGAATGCAAGCAAGAGACTCTCGCGAAGATTCTCGATCAAAAACTTATTCCCTTTAATAAAGATCTTAGTAGAACCAGTTATTACGCTCGACACCGAGTCCCGTTCTGTGGATACAAAAATCGATTTCATTCGCGGCTCGATCACCTGCACGAGGGAATCGAGCTTTGCCGAACCTATGTCAGCGATCCGGGTACTTATACGCATTTTGCTGAATGTAGAATCAACAAATGAATTTGCAAGGCCCGTACTATCTGACTGGCCCCTCATATACCTCAGAATAAAAGTTCTTTCCAGGTTTGACACCGGTATGCTGAATTTTTCAGGATTGTTCCCGAAGTATGCCTGCTTGGAGGCTTTAACGAAGCTGACTATAGAAAACGGGGGTGACATGACTGAAATGGAATCAAGGAAATTTTCAAACTCTTCCACCATTTGAAGATTCTTGATCTCAAGAATCGGCCTTCTCTTTTTGCCATGGAATTCTACAACAAACTCCAGTGGCATGATCCCATCAAAATTAGTCTCTACAAATTTTAGATCCTTCTTGATTTCACTTTGCTCCGGTATGTCATCAACCATAAAGGAAACGGAATACAATTGAAGTATGCCATATCCGGAGATAAGAGCGAGGACAATTGCTCCTGCGTAGATCAAAGGTCGTTGCCGGTGAACAAATACATCTACGATTGAAAGAAATCCCTTCATTAATGGAAAATTCAAATGCCTCAGGTGCTTCTCACTCGGCGTGGGCAACCACGAAAAGATACCAGGGATCATTATCAGGCTTACCAGGAAAAGAGCCATGATATTTAGTCCTGCCACGATACCAAACTCCCTGAGAATTATTACATCGGTCGACAACAATGTAAGAAACCCTATGGCTACCGTTAGATTGGTGAGGAAGGTGGCAAGTCCCATCTTTCTTACCACTATGCGTATAGCCTCAAGTTTGTTTTTTGTCTTTGCGTATTCAAGATGATATTTGTTTAGCAAATAGATTGCATTGGTAATTCCGATCGTAACTATAACTGGCGGAATCAGTCCGCTTAAGAGCGTTATCTTAAAGCCGAAGAGTGCGAGGGTACCCAATGTCCAAACAACCACAACGCCGATGATGATCATCGAAAATAAGACTGCACGGAAGGATCGGAAGAATGCGAACATGATAAGTCCCGTAACAAGGGCCGATGCATACAGAAATATTTGCATCTCCTTTTTTACAGCATTGGCGACCAATGTTCGAATGAATGGCAAACCGGCATAATGTACTTCGATGTCTGTCGAATTCTCAAAACGTTGCCCTGCCTCCTGGAGCGCTTGCGCTACGGCCTCCCTTTTTGAAGAGTTCATAACCTCCTTTGGCACAGATACGATCATCATCGCCGCGCCGTTCCTGTGATTGAGCAAAAGGTTTGAATAGATTTTTTGGTCCCCGGCAATTTGCAACAGGCTGTCAAGCTGCTGTTGACTGGAAATCGTATCAGGAAATATTCTTTGCGTGTAGAATTTTGAATTTACTGTATCCTTTAAGATCAATGGCAGAAATGGCAGCGACAAAGCCTGCTTAACACCAGGAATTTTTTTTATCTCGTTGGTAAATTGCCTGTAAGCTTCAAAGTTTTTCAATTGATACAATCCGCTGTCTTTTACAGCTACTGCGATCAGGTTCCCGTCCTCACCAAACTGAGCTCTAAAATTTTCCAGGTCGATCATATCGGGATCACTAAGGGGAACGGTGCGTGCAAAGTCGTAACTCATCTCCACACGGGATGCGTGGTATCCCATAAACACCGTTATCACACCGATAACAACTATCAACCCAAGCCTGAATTTTATTACAAAGTCGGCAATGCTATTCCACATCAGAATGACAATCTAAACAAGGGGCCAAAGCTAATGAATTTGTGGCTATTAGTGCGTAATTGTGATGATTGGCCTTGAAAAGACACGAAGGTTTCTCACGAAGTCAGAAGAGGAATAAGGAATAGGGAGTAAGGAGTAAGGCCGGTCTCGTCATGCGCACCCTTATTCCCTATTCCCCTATTCCTTTTTTTCCTTCCGCCTCATCAAAATGAAAATAAGCATCAGGCCTGATACTTAAAATATACTTTAAACATCGTCCCCTTGTCAGGTTCGCTTTCAACCTCAATTTTTCCACCAAGCGCCGTAATTTGAGTTTTTACCAAGTACAGGCCGAGACCCTTTCCCTCCATATGAGTATGGAATCTCTTGTAAAGCGTGAACATATTTTTCCCATACTTATCAAGATTAATCCCTAAACCGTTGTCGGATACAGCAAGGCAAACAAATTCGTCATCTCTCGTTGTGCGCAGAGTAATAACAGGAACTCTGGTGGGATCACGATACTTTATTGCGTTGCTAAGCAGGTTATATAAAATGCTCTCTACGTAAGGAGCAACAGCATATACTCTTTCTGCTGCGGAAAAGTCCTTACCTAAAATTGCTTTGGTATCGTCAAGTTCTTTTTCCAGCATTTTAACCACTCGGGTAAATGCAGGTGTAAGTTCCACCATCACAAGATTGCTGGTATGCTTCTGGATATTAAGGATCAGATTTAGGTCACGTATAACGTGGTCGAGATCTTGTGTTGATGTAACAAGTTTTTTTAAAGCCAGATCTTTGTCTGCGTCGGTCTTGCTCAGATCAACAACATTTGCGAGACCAAGAATTCGGGCAAGTGGCGCTCGTAAATTGTGAGCGGCAATGAAAGCAAATTGTTCGAGTTGGTTGTTATGTAATACAAGTTCTTTGTTTGTATGTTGAAGTTCCTGCGTTCGCTTTTCAATCTCGGCTTCAAGCTCTTCATTCTTTCGCTGTATCTCCCTGTTCTGATCTTCGATGATCTTCTGCGCTTCAAATAATTGTTTGTTCTGGAATGAGAGCGCGTCATGCTGTGCAGCAAGCTCTTCACTTTGTGATACCATCTGTTCGTTCTGCATTGCCATTTCCTGCGTTCGGATGGCGACACGATGCTCCAATTCCATATTTTGCTCACGAAGGATCTTGTTCTTCTCTTCCTCTGTTTTACGAAGAAGATCTGATAGACCAAATGTCTTTCCGGTATAATACGCTGTATACAGCAACGTGGGAAAACATACTAGAAACAAAAGTATCTGGAGCACCTGGATGCGCGCTAATGCTGTCTCGTAGTTGGTTTGTGCGAGGTTATCTATCTGGTTAGTGAAGGCCAAAATTCTTTCTTCCGACTCCACATAGTGTCCCCATAACCTCGCACCTCTGTCGGTTGAAAAGAGTCTTAGGAATTCGTCCTGCCTGTTGTCAATTAATAACTGTCGAAGGTGAAAACAATAATTGGTGTACGCTTCTACTGAGTCACGTAACGCATGAAAGTGACTCATGTCATAATTCAATGCTTGCAACGGGTGCTCCACGCTCTGAAAAATGCTATCGCTCCAGGTACGGGCATGGTCCATTGGTGTAGCAAACCGATCTTCCCTGACGATAGCAAATCCCCTTAATCCAATGTCGAGAGAGTGAATGATTACTTTTCCGATCTGATCATGGTAACGTTTAATTAGCGCTGACTGCGCCTGAACATCTTTGTTGTTTCTGATCACCTTGTTGTAATGCCTTGTCAACAAAATGTCTGTCAGGAGAATGGCGCCGATCAGAATTACAACAGCATAAATAATGTTTTTTCGAAACATAACGTATAATCACAAACCTCCTCTAAAGGCGAAAGTACCAAGATAAATCGATATTGGTAATTTCTTTTCTTTTTAAAGGCTCATGCCCTTTATCTTACGATACAGGGAAATGGCATGTCTGTCCGTCATTCCAGAAATATAATCAACCACATTTCGCAACATGTGGTAATAGTTTTCAGGTTGGTTCTTTATTGAGCTGATTATATCCGAAGGGAATAATTTGTGGAGGTTTGAATATTTGCGCGAGGTTTTTCCCTCCAACATCATTTCTCCAGTCCTCGTAAATTCCTCGAGTAGGCCTGGCAAAACTTCATGCCCGGCGGCTTCGACTTCAACCACACTGCGGGCCGAATAAATTTTATCGATCGAAATCTTAATAATTTGCTTCAGCGCACCTCGCGATGGACATTCATCGCAAAGTGCAGTGTCGAAGCAACCACTCAAAATATCGTTTTCATTTTCCAGGAAAAGTGTTGTGCATTCATCCATCAGATCGGCTATTGCAAGAGCGCGCAGATAACCGATCTTTTCGGCCTGATTGCTTAAACTCTCAAGCTTACCAAGTTTCGATCTGCTTTTGGTAATGACAGCTTCAAATAATGGAAGTGCCTCGGAGAAATTCACAAGCCCCAGGCTACAACCATCTTCCAAATCAATTATGCTGTAACAGATATCATCTGCTGCCTCAACCAGAAATGCCAGTGGATGCCGGCTCCAACTTCCCTTTCCGCTCGGCAACAATTCAAGTTGTGATGCTACTTCATTAAAAATTTGACTTTCCGTTTGAAAAAATCCGTATTTCTTTTGGCTCCGCTTTTTCTTATCGCGGGATGGCAGTAGCGCAACACATGGATACTTCGTGATCGCCCCCAAAGTTGCGTACGTGAGTTTCAATCCAAATTGATTCTTATT
>JAEZBX010000272.1 GCA_023412765.1 Bacteroidota bacterium | reverse complement strand
GGTAAGACAATAACACAAGCTATTAAAATAAGCTTTAAGAAACCGTGGGTAAGTAATAGAAGAATACTTTGAATCGACGCTCCTAAAACTTTTCGTATGCTGATTTCTCTTGATCGCTGACTGATGGAGTATGAAACAATTCCCCAAAGTCCCAGGCTTGCAATAAGAATTGAAAGAAGTGCAAATAAGCTTACTACCTCGCGAAATTGCCGATCCTCCTGGTATTGCCTGTTGAAAAAATCTTCCAGAAAGAAATAGTCAAATGGTTTTTCAGGAAAGACAGCACTGTACAACTCGTTAATTTGATCTATTGACCCACGCCAATTATCACTATTAAGTTGAACTGAAAGATATGCGCCACATATTTTTCTCGATGCCAATACATTGGATGAGATCGGTGTTTTAAGAGAGCTCCAGTGATAGTCCGCTAATACGCCTGCTATTTCGAAAGTGTCGTTCCCTATTAGAAGTTTTTCACCGATTACGTTTTCGTTGCCGTGAAATCCAAATGTTTTCAGTGCAATCTCATTTACGAGAACTTCCTTTACCTGCTTCGTCATTACGTCATTCCAAACCTTGCCGGACAACAATTTCATTTTATAGGTCTCGGCGAAATCTGAATCAACAAATACAACCTCACCACTTCTATTTTCTTCGATATCGGCTCCGATTTTTCGCATACCTGTTCCCCAATTGTATCCGCCTCCGGGTATAGCCTCCGAGGTTGCAACTTTGTTTACTATTGACAAATTTGCCAGCTGCGATTTTAGCAAGGCTACCTTGTTTTCCATTTCAAAGTTATTGATCACGCCGGGCCCTTTTATGACGAGCATCGCATTACTATCGAAACCTTTGCTGTTACCTTGCATGAAGTCGAGTTGCCGTATCACCACAAATGTGCTGGCTGTCATAAAAATTGAAATCGAAAATTGAACGACAACTAATAGCTGGCGTAAAGAGAACTTCCGTGAGCGACTATCATTGATACCTTTAAGGACAGTAACAGGTTTAAATGAAGATAGAATCAGTGAAGGATAAATCGCGGCTACAACGCTGCCAATAAAAACAAAAGCACAGCATAAGATCCATGTTCCGGATTCTGTTAAATCGAAAACCAAATCCTTATTCACAATATTGCGGATATTCGGCAAGACTAAATAGGTAATAGCAATGGCAATGAATCCACTGACTATATGCAAAATCAATGATTCAGTCATGAATTGCGTGATGAGCTGATATCGATGAACTCCGATTGCCTTCTTAATTCCTACTTCCTTCGCCCGTTCAATCGCCCGGGCGGTTGACAGGTTAATATAATTGGTCCACGCGAGCAGAATAACCAGAATGGAAACAGCAATAAAAAAGTACAATGTGTCGACGTCAATGGTAGGACTCATCTCCAGGTTGTAGCCAGGAGTTAAATGGATGTCCGTAACTGGTTGAAGGGTCATGGAAGCCTTTCCCTCTATTCTCCTTAACTCTTCGCCCTGATATTTTTCTAGAAATGAAGGTAATTTATTGCGCACAGTGTTTAAGTCTGCCTGCTTGCTCAATTCAACGTAGGTCACAAAGTTACCTTCTGTGCTTGTTCCATTTCTTAATCGATAAGGTCCGTTGAGCAAAGATTGTGTACTGATGAGAAAGTCAAATCTGAAGTGAGAGGCTTGGGGAACATCTTTGATAATCGCCGAGACTGTGTAGTCACCATTTGTCCACCAGCTACCCGATACGTTGAGGGTCCTTCCGATAATTCCTGTTTGGTTTCCAAAGTACTTTTGTGCCGCCGTTTCGGTTAGAACAATTTCGTTTGGATGATCCAGCGCCGTTTGGACATTCCCTTCAATTACTTCGTGGGTAAATAGGTCGAAATAATTGGAATCTACATATTGTATGTTTCCATCTTCATAAAACTGCCGGCGCTCCGATGTATTTTCGTAATTGCTGATGATAGCGCCTCCATGCATGAGATGTGTTCTGACAAAGCTATTGACCTCCGGAATATTCGCTAAGAGTGCAGGCCCTTGACCAAAATCTGAAAGAGGATATGTCCCCCTTAAATTTCCATTGATATAGAATGACGAAACAGTTCGATATGTCTGAGCAGCCTTTTGATGATGTCTGTCATAGCTAAGCTCAAATTTCACAAACGACCATAAGATCAGGCACACTGAAAATCCAAGGGACAAGCCAAGTATATTGATGGCGGAGAATGCTCTTCGTTGCAAAAAACTCCGAAGCGCTATTCTGATGTAACTGTATAGCATCGAAAGTTGTTTGTTTTAGATGAAGATACACGGAATATTTCAAAACGCCGTCGACACTACCTTGCACCATTTCGCAAACATTCATTGTATGTTCGCCGTTCTTGTCTCGAACAAACGCGAATGAGCCGTAATCGCGTCATATTTTACGATTCTTCGAGCCTGTTATCGAATGAGAATTGGACTTGATTTCTTCGATATGAGCGTTAAAACTTCCATCTTCCAAAACATTGCAAGAATTATTTTGGGTGGTTTCATGACATTTGCAGGGATAGGACATCTCACTTTCCAGCGAAAGGAGTTCTTAGCCCAGGTGCCCAGGTGGCTCCCAGACGACCCAAAGTTTATGGACTTCGTCGTTGTTTCTTCTGGTGTGGTAGAAATAGGATTGGGCCTGGCAATGATCTTTCTTGTAAAGTATAAGGTAAAAGTAGGAATAGCTTTGGCCATATTCTATGTGTTGATTTTTCCGGGCAACATTTCTCAATACTCTAACGGAATATCAGCTTTTGGTCTGGATACAGACGAAAAAAGACTTATCCGGTTATTCTTTCAACCGGTCTTAATTCTTTGGGCACTGTGGTCAACAGGAGCATTAAAATACCTTCTGGATAAAAGGACTGAAAGGCAAAAAATTCAACACTAACATAAGTTTTTGAAGGCAAGGATCATGGAAATTCCATCGTTATTAAATAAACTAACTTTGACTCGCTAGATCTAGCGATAAGAAAACCTTTCACTTGACCAGGGAGGGGTAGCAGGTGGGAGAATTGATGCTCTAGTATTTTATTAATTGTTTTAAACCCGATCTGGCAGTATCGACACAATTTTCCGGTTGTGATCCATATGAAAAAATTAAATGAAAGGCAACTGGTCATTTAAGCCTTAATCGCTGTAACATTCTTAACTCATCAAGCGTCGTGCATAAGATTCTCGCCACAACAACGCAAGTCCTATGCTCAGTAACTATTTAAAAACTGCGCTTCGTAATTTCCTTCGCTATCCTCTTTTTTCCTTTATTAATGTGATCGGCCTCGCAGTAGCCATCACAATAGCTATGTCCATTATTATGCTTGTAGCCGATCAATTGTCGCATGATCGTTACAATACCCGAGGCAATAGAATTTTTCAGGTAACGACAGTCGGTGCAACCACTCAAGATGGACAAGGTGAACCCAGGTCTTCATCAACCATGAGGCTCAAACAAGAACTATTAGAAAACTACTCTGGAATTGAATCAGTGGTGCGTTTTAAAAAAGGTTTTGGAAACAGCTGGCTAGAATATGAGAATCAGGATGTGAATATTCCGCTGACTGGCTTTTTTGCAGACCCTGAAGTGTTTGACGTCTTTCAATATGAACTTCAGTATGGAGATTCGAAAACTGCTTTGATCGACCCGTACTCCGTTGTGCTCACGCGACAGGCTGCTGACAAAATTTTCAAAGAAGAGAATCCCGTGGGACTAACGATTAAGGTTGGCGATCTTGGGACATTTACCGTTACCGGTGTACTTAAAGATTCGCACAACAAATCTCATATCGTATTTGAAAGTCTGGCTAGCATGGCATCCGTCAAAGGAATACTTAGTGACCGGGACTACAGGCGTGAAATGGACGACTGGACAAATAACTCTAACGGTTGGACTTACTTACTCTTGAACGAAGGGAAATCAAAACACGATGTTCAACCCTATCTGGATCAGATATATCACAAACACATTGCACCAATCGCGAATCCGGATTTAGTGAAAATGAAATTTGACTTACAATCCATATTGGACATAACGCCCGGTCCTATGCTGGATAATGCCATCGGGCCAGTATTGCCTTGGCTTTTTGTGTACTTCTTCAGCGGCCTGGCATTGATTATCTTGCTCGCATCGTGTTTTAACTTCACTAATTTATCCATTGCTCGTTCATTGACGCGCGCCCGAGAAATTGGTGTGCGCAAAGCCACTGGTGCAACACGCTGGCAAATATTTCTTCAATTCATTACGGAGTCGGTGCTAATAAGCATGTTCGCTTTGATACTTGCCTTTGGCTTTATGTACTTCTTTAAACCGATGATTATTCAGCTGAATTTCGCAAGGATCTTTAATTGGGATCTGCAGGCAAATTATATGGTCTTTGGCATTATTGTGTCCTTTGCAATTTTCGTGGGTGTTCTTGCCGGACTATTTCCTGCTGCTGTATTGTCAGCGTTCCAGCCAGCGAACGTCCTGAAAAATTTGAAAACAATGAAGCTGTTCTCTCATATGAGAATGCGTAAAATCTTGCTGGTTTCTCAGTTTACGTTCTCTCTATTCTTTATTCTTACATTGATCGTCGTTTATAATCAGCTCACCCTTTTTGTACAGCAGGATCTTGGCTTTAATGTGAAGGACAATATCATGGTACGCCTTGGCGACACCGAACACGAAGTCATAAAAACAGCTTTGTTAAAACACAGCAATATAAAATCCGTCTCAGCTTCATCGCATATTCCAGCTTCAGGAGGATTTTATCATACAGGTTTCAAAAGAAAACTGGAAGAAATAGAATGGACCGATCTAGCATACTTTTGGGTAGACGAAAGCTACCTGGAGAACATGAATATCCAAGTGGTGACGGGTAAATTTTTCCAGGAAGGATCTGGTGATTTGAATATGTCCTCCATCGTTATCAATCAGAATGCGGTGAAGAAGATGGGATTCCAGTCTGATCACCATGCAATAGGCCAGGAGATTATCTTGCAGCCAGACTCTTCGCGAAGAACCATTGTCGGTGTGGTGAAAGATTACAATCATAAGGATCTGTTTGATGTGATAACACCAATGGGACTTATGTATGATCCAGATCAATTCAGGCTGATACAAATTCAATATAGCGGAGCGTATAGCGATGCAGTGAAGTCAATTACAGAAACATGGGAGGTGGTCAACCCACATATGAAAATTGACCCCGAGAATATCGAAGAAGAAATTTCGCAATCTTATGAAATGTTTTTCGGAGATGTCATTAAAGTAATAGGCTTTATTTCAGTAATGGCGATATTGATCTCCTGTCTGGGATTACTCGGAATGGCTGCTTATACAACTGAAACACGAATTAAGGAAATTTCCATTCGAAAGATCTTAGGTTCGAGCGATATTGAGTTGATGCTGTTCCTATCGAAAGGATTTATACTGATGCTTGCTATTGCTATTGTTCTAGGGGTGACACTTGCCTATATCATAAATGATCTTTGGCTTAACCAAATAGCCTACCATACTTCACTAGACGCAGGCACAATAAGCATTGGAGTATCTATTCTGCTTTTATTTACAATAATTACTGTTGCTTCCCAGACCGTACGTGCATTTTTTGTAAGACCGGTGCAGAATTTGAATGTAGATCGATAGCGCAAATGCGCAGAAGAACGGCTGTGGATTTAACGTTTCATTAACATTCTTCAACTTGGCCTGTCTTTACTTTTGGATTATAAAATCCTAAACAATGAGAAGTCGGTTGCTGTCTATAATCACGTTATCATTTTTATTAATTTCATTTGCAGAATCATGCGGTCAGGATTTGAATCAGAATCACAGGGACTCACTGACGATAGTTGTTGAACGATATTATAATCTCAATCTGAAGATTTTTAAAGACGACTCACAAAGTTCAGACATTGATGCTTTATTTAAGTTATTTACTGACGACTTTACGTATATTCATCCGAAGTATGGCGGCGTCTATTCGCGGGAAGATCTTTACGATGGTTACGTGACAAACCAAAAAGACGGCCGCTATGATGGCTCAATCATTGACATCAAAATTGTCAATAGGATTGTTGGACTGAACGCTGTAGTTATTGAAAAAAGGTTTGTCACTAAAACTCCGGATGGAAATAGGGAAGGCAATTCAGAAGTAACACTCTTCGAGTTTCGGAATGCAAAAATTTTCAAAATATTTGAGTACTGGTAGATATATTGGATCTTTCGGTTAAACAAGTGGGGTTTCAAGCCATGGAATACCCTTAGGTTTAGCCTAATAGCGTACCATAGCTTCGCCAGACACAGGTGCAATTGGTGTTGGAGTTTTTATTCTTGTCTCTTTTCAATAATGACTATTCTTTCTCCGTCAGTCCCTGCAATGTTTGTAAAACCGGTGAACATTTGAAGAGGGAGTAGCAATGTCCAATACCTAATTTGTTATGTTTTGGGAAGAAAGGATTGATCAATTAAAGGAGTTCATAGATTCGAGAGACTTCAGAGTGCCTTATTCTGATGGGTCGGACATTCTAAAAAAAATCGAAGACAAATTTATCGTAACAAGCAATACTAATTATCACTTTTCCAATTGGGCGGAGAGAATAAAGAGCAAGACCAGGGTAAAAAATGTTCTCACATCTAATTTGATCAAGGAATTTAAGAATCTCGCGCCAAACAAGAACTACTGGGTAGTGTTGTCAGGCGATGATGTAGGATCGAAGAACTTAGTTTACGACTGTAAGCCGCCGGTCATTGCCGATCTTATCAAACTCTGGGGCAAAGACTTTTACATCGTCGACAAAAAATACTCCTGGTTGGTCTACTTCAGATATAATGAAGGCAAAATCGAAATCTATAAATCCGGAGAAAATGAGAAAGAGTTTTCCTGGAAGAAATGATACGACGTATCGAAGGAATATTGAAAAGGTAATTGATGCTAGCCTTAACACGAACATCGAAAATGTGAGGTTATTTCATTAATTTGCTTTATCTGGTTGTGTTTGATTGAAGCTACATGTCGTACCTCCGCAGCAATCGGATGCCAAATAAACGAACCGATGAGGCGCATATTAACACTTCTGCTATTCACAGCATCATTGCCACTGTTTGGTCAAACATCACAGGAAAACGTACTATATGTAACTGACTCGGTAGCGATAGTTAACGATCCGGACGAAGACGATGGAGAACTAATGGATAATGACATTGAGACTGTGACTGTTGTGACCACGAAAAGCGAAATTGAAAAGCACGGCTACAAGGATCTTGATAAAATCATTTTTATCATCACTAAAGAATATGCCAGCCGATCGGATGATTTGAAACGAATGCAATCGAGAAGCATTGTCAATGAGGTAATATTATAATTTGAAACTTTAATAAAAAATAGAGGTAATAGGGTATAGGGTATAAGGCTGGTTCGGATGGTAGTTAAATTAAAGGTATTGATTGATGGCAAAGAACAAGAACAGCTATAAGAGAAAACTCTGGGTGAAAGCCTGGATGACATTGGATGGTGTTTTCGATGCGAAGACGATGCAGCACTGGTGGCAGAATACAAATAGTCCAGCAAGGATGCGTTACATCACCGAACAGTACAAGACCGGCGACATATATTTGTTAGGAAGAAAGACGTATGAGATGCTTTGGCCGGGGTGGTCTAAGGTTACAAAAGGAAGAGGACCCGGACCCGTACTAAACCGAATGAAGAAATATGTTGTCTCGACTACGCTGAAAGAAGCGCCCTGGAAAGAATCGACAATCATCTCCGATAATGTGATAGAAGAAATTACTAAACTGAAACAACAACCTGGAAAAGATATTATCATCGATGGGAGTGGAACCCTCGTGCAGTCCCTTATGGCGACTGATCTTATTGATGAATTTCGCTTTATAGTTGAGCCTTTTGTTATGGGCGAAGGTAGAAAGTTCTTTCCCGACGGAACATTGCAGACAAGACTTAAACTCGTGGAAAGTAAAGCGCTTGGCTCGGGATCCCTTACGCTTGTGTATAAGGTACTCAGGTAGTTCGCAATCCATATTCGCTCTTCCTTATTCCCCTCTTAACATCAACCTGGACAAAAGGAATAGGGAATAGGGAATAAGGTCGGGCTCCAGATTACATTTTGATTTATATTATTTGTAAATTTTGTGTGCTTTATCAGGAAAAGGAATGAAAGTTAAATCAGTACTAAGGGTCTTTGCAATCTTTGCGATTTTAATTGTGAATGTTGGATGTGACCAAATCTCCAAGAATATCGTGCGCCAACAAATTGAGTACAATGAGAGAATTGCTCTGGTGAACGATCATTTAACATTGACAAAAATTGAAAACCAGGGAGCTTTACTCGGACTTGGTCAATCATTGCCACAACCGGTTAAGATTTTGTTGTTAACGGTTCTGCCATTGGCTTCGCTGGGGCTTGCTTTTTTATATTTGTTGGCTAACCGAAACTTGAGCAAATCGATGGTACTTTCGATTTGTTTTATCATCGGCGGGGGAATTGGAAATATTTATGACCGGCTTGTCTACGGTTCGGTTACTGATTTTCTGCACATCGATTTTGTGTTATTCGAAACGGCCATTTTTAATATGGCTGACGTCTCTATCTTGGTTGGGGTTCTTGTTATTATGGTTGATGTGGCGCGAGGAAGAACTAGGAATTTGTTTATAGATGAGGTATAAGGTATAGGGTATAAAGGTATACGGATCGAGATGTGTGCGACTTAACGTTATGGGTAACACGAATAAAAATCAAATGAAAAAAGAGTGGAAGCCTTTAGTGATGTCCGGTCTGATAAGCGTTCTGACGATCGGACTTATGACATCATTTAAATACAACGACGTTGACATTCAATTGCACGACCGTTACTTTATTATCGACGCTGTAAGGGGTTGCATTTATCTAACTGCAATAATATTCACGCTAAGAAATATTTACCTACTGCTTGATTTCATTACCGGCCGGTACATGATCCTTGCAGTATTTGTCGCCATTGTAAATCCGCTCGTAGCGTTGTTCATTATCATTTTCATATATTTTAATGTGGCGTTCGTTGGGATGCAGTTGGATGTGGGCATTAATGCTGTCGCATCTAGCGTACTTACAGGCCTGATGATTGGAATTATTATTTTGCAGATTGCTATCGAAGTCAAGGTATTGCGGAAGCTTCGACAATTGATTGCGTAGCCGGCATGAATAAACCAGCTAATCGAAAACAAGGTTTTGTTCTGATTGGATTTGTCGCTCTGAAATTCCTGTTGCAGTATTCTTTAATAAGTCCGGAATATGATTTACAACGCGATGAATACCTCTACCTGGATCAGGCAAATCATCTGGCCTGGGGATATCTTTCGGTACCACCTTTTACATCCTGGATTTCTGTCATAATACAAGTACTCGGCAATTCAGAATTTTGGATCAGATTTTTCCCAGCGCTTTTTGGCTCATTAACAATTATAATCGTTTGT
The DNA here is from genome assembly GCA_023412765.1 of Bacteroidota bacterium. Lineage (GTDB taxonomy): Bacteria > Bacteroidota > Bacteroidia > Cytophagales > Cyclobacteriaceae > Chryseolinea. The sequence continues at coordinate 26,697 of JAEZBX010000272.1, read as the reverse complement.
TTAACCATTAAAGAACTTGGTGGAAATCTGTTTGCGTTAGCATTAGGAGCAACCTGCGTTTTGTTTTCTGCGCTGCTAAGGCTTAATACACTTTATCAACCAAATTCATTTGACGTTTTAGCATGGGTAACCTTTTATTTTGTCTTCATTAAATACATCAACAGTCAACATCCGAAATGGCTCTTTATAGGAGCGGCAGTATTTGCGTTTGGATTTTTAAATAAATACAATATCGCATTCCTGGTGATCGGACTTCTTCCTGCAATCCTCGTAACAAACGAACGGAGGATGTTAGCGCAGCCGTTGCTTTACGCAGCAATCGCCCTCGGTCTTATATTGATTCTTCCAAATCTGATCTGGCAATATCAAAATGATTTTCCGGTCGTGACACATATGAAAGAACTATCTGAAAGACAGCTGGTAAATGTGGATAGGCTGGGTTTTCTCAAATCACAAATACTCTTTTTCAGTGGATCGCTGGTAGTGATCGTCTCAGGGTTGTACGCCTTAATTTCTTATGGTCCTTTCAGCAAATACCGGCCTTTCTTGTGGGCATTCTTTTTTACACTGATAGTTTTCCTCTATTTCAAGGCAAAGGATTATTATGCGATCGGGCTATATCCCATTTACATTGCTTTTGGCGCTGTTTTTCTTGCCGATGTCTTGCTAAAGGGTTGGCAACGTTATTTAGTGCCGGTAATGATTTTATTGCCCATCCTGGTATTTATTCCGATGTACAAAGTTGCTTTTCCGAATAGAAGTCCGGAGTACATACTGGAACACACCGATACATACCGTGACCTCGGCCTGCTACGCTGGGAAGACGGAAAGGATCATGCATTGCCCCAGGATTTTGCAGATATGTTAGGCTGGAAAGAATTGGCGCAAAAGGTAGATAGTGTTTATGCTAGTGTGCCGGATCCAGGCAAGACACTTGTGTTGTGCGACAACTATGGACAAGCCGGTGCCATCAATTACTACACGACTAAGGGAATAAGCGCTGTTTCCTTTAATGCAGATTATGTTGATTGGTTCAATCTTGAACAAGAATACCAACACCTGATCCGAGTTAAGGAAGCGGATGAATTTGATGCCGAGCTGGAAGAAACTAGTCCATTCTTTCAGCGTGCAATTGTAGCCGGCTCTATCGAAAACACCTTCGCCAGAGAATATGGTACTACGATCTTCGCGTTCCTTCATGCGAAGATTGATATCCGGGAAAGAATCAGGAGTGAAATTGAAGAGGTAAAGCGACGCCACTAAAGCTCTAAACTCTGCACTCTGCATTCATCACTCAGATAGTTCGAAATCTAGGTTTGAATTTCGAATTGCAGAACTTGAATGCAGAGTTATGAGTGTAGAGTGCAGAACTTTGTCTAAACTCTACACTCTGCATTCATCACTCAGATAGTTCGAAATCTAAGTTTGAAGCCCGAATTGCAGAACTTGAGTGCAGAGTGATGAGTGTAGAGTGCAGAATGCAGAACCTCGCCCGTCGATCTAAACTCTGCACTCTGCACTCATCACTCAGATAGTTCGAAATCTAGGTTTGAAGTCCGAATTACAGAATTTGAATGCAGAGTGATGAGTGTAGAGTGCAGAATGCAGAAACGATGAATGCAGAATACGGCGTATTAAGCGCCGTTCTCAGCCTTCTTTTGCACCGTTCTGCAGCTCGCAACAAAAATTGAAATCAATTCGTTGCTTTCCTTCAGCGCATCCATCATATCGTTCTCCGAACTAAAGAGTTTCGTTTTATAGATAACCTTGAGACACACGAAGGTTTCGCGAAGTTCCTTCAGTGCAATGCGCATTTTATGAAGAAAGTCACGCGAAGATTCCCCGGCCCGGGCCTCGCCGTAATTCAGCGCCGGAGACGTTCCAGCTCTAAGTAGCTGGCCCGCAAGATGGTTAGCGGCCCTCGTATCGGGCACAGAATTCACAATCTTTACAACAAGCGCCGCGAAGTCAATTAGCCGATTTTCCAAATTCTCGTATTTCATATGCAACCTTGAAAGACGAAAATTGACGACTTATCCATCACGCCGCAAGTCTGGTTTTTCTAAAAAAAAATCGGACAATGCCTTTTGAATGCAGAGTATAATGTAGAATTTCATGCTTCGATGTGAGTTTATCAACGCACAAATTAAATTCCCCGCACTACCACTCTAAACTCTAAACTCTGCACTCATCACTCAGATAGTTCGAAATCTAAGTTTGAATTTCGAATTGCAGAACTTGAATGCAGAGTGATGAATGCAGAATGCAGAGTGCAGAACTTTGTGAGTGAAGAATGCAGAATGTAGAATTTCGTGCCTCGATGGTAGGGAGGTTTCATTGAAGGTACGAATTGTTTTGTTCGTTTGTATCTTATGCATTAAAAATGAGGCAGTTATAAACAAACTGGTGACTAAAGGTCTTACCGAAGACAACGTGTTACAGCCCAAATCATGTCGCATTTTGCCCTGTTAATGTCGGTTTTGTACAAGGTCGCTTAAGCCACTTCGTGTAAGTTTGTATCCGACTTGGGTAACCAATGATGGGGAGACTACGTAGGGTAAATATTATCACAAACGGAAACGACGGATTGTACATACACTATTCTACAGCGCGCGTGGCCGGCAACTGGCGATAAAAATATGATAGAACCGATGGAAACACAAACAGATAGCCAAACCGTTGAAGCACCCCGGTTGCCCTCTACCTCGACCTGGCAGGCATTGAAGGATGCCATCCGTGGGAGTGAAGCCGATTATACAAAGATCGATCTCAAGAGAGCGATATTCCTATTGGCCGTACCCATGATCCTGGAATTGATCATGGAGTCAACTTTTGCCATCGCCGATATCTACTTTGTTGGTAAGCTTGGGGCTTCAGCCGTCGCGACTGTAGGACTCACGGAAACATATCTGTACTTGCTCTACTCACTTGCCATGGGCCTGGCTATGGCTGTCACGGCCATCATCGCACGTCGGGTTGGAGAAGGTAACAAAGATCAGGCGGGAATGACAGCGATCCAGGCGATCTTCCTGGGACTGATCTGTTCTGTCCCATTCGCGATAGCGGGTATTTTCTTTTCCAAAGAACTATTAACGTTGATGGGAGCAGATCAATGGAGCATCGACAACGGCTATGGCTATACGCAATGGATGTTGGGCGGAAATGCTGTCATCGTTCTTTTGTTTGTGATCAATGCCATCTTCCGCGGCGCTGGCGACGCTGCAATTGCAATGCGCGTACTTTGGATTGCTAACATAATTAATATCGCGCTGGATCCCATTTTGATTTTCGGATGGGGACCGATCCCCGCGATGGGAATTGAAGGAGCAGCGATTGCAACCAATATTGGCCGTGGTGTCGGTGTCTTGATCCAGGTATGGTCGCTGTTTAAGGCTGGAAAACATATCCGTATTGGATTGTCCCAAATCTACTGGGAGGGAAAAACGATCTTAAATATCGTGCGGACTTCGCTAGGTGGAGTAGGACAGATGATTGTTGCCATGACGTCATGGATATTCTTGATGCGCATTTTGTCGGATGTAAGCAGTGAGGCTGTTGCAGGCGCTACAATTGCCTTGCGTGTCATGATGTTTACCATGATGCCGGCGTGGGGGTTATCAAATGCGGCGGCAACACTGGTGGGACAGAACCTTGGTGCCGGTCAACCTGATAGAGCCGAGTCATCTGTATGGAAGATCGGTTTTTACAACATGATTTTCCTCGTGGCCGTCTCAGTTGTATACTTTATGTTTAATGAGGAACTCATGGGCATCTTTACGACGGATGCAACAGTCATATCTATTGGTTCGGAATGGCTTCAGATCCTATCATATTCATTCTTTGTTTACGGTTGGTGGATGGTGTCGGGCCAAGCGTTCAACGGTGCAGGTGATACAAAGACACCCACGAAAATCAATCTTGTATTTTTCTGGTGTATACAGATACCGTTGTCTTACCTGCTGGCCATTCAACTGGGCTGGCAGCATTCAGGTGTATTCTGGGGAGTATTTATCTCTGAAACGTCCGTAGGTCTGTTTACGCTGTGGTTGTTCTCGAGGGGTAAGTGGAAGAATGTGAAGGTGTGATCTACCCCATGTGGGTATCAGGTATAGGGTATAAGGTATAGGGACCGTAAATCAAAGTGCGCACTCCTTATACCATATACCTTTTACGCAATCAGAGTTCCTCCTTTCCACTAATCTCTCCCTTATCCTGCTCCTTATCCACCTCAATCTGAGGAATTGCCTCAGTAAATATCAAACCCGACTTGGCCGCATGCTCGGCGGCTTCTACGGTGTTGTCGACGATGACCATTTCGACTTTGTCGCCTGCCAGCGACTTAGAAATTTCAATTGCAACTTTTTCGCGTTCTTTCAGCTGGACGTCGCGAATATAGATAGCTAATACCCGTCCGGGAAAATTGGCAACGATCTCCCTATATATCTTCGGGTCTTCTTGTCCTGAATCACCGATTAATACAAAGTTTAGGTGGGGATAAGCCAACAAGATGTTTTTAATTTCTTTGAACTTGTGGCCCATATGATCGGCAGATTCCTTGTTCTTGTCGAGACCGAAGTCGCGAAGCAACAAGGGTCCCTCAGGTATTTCATTGATGTCTAAAAAATCGATGAGAAGGTCGTATAAGTTCCATGGACTGCTCGAAACGTAGAAGAATGGATTATTTCGTTTTCCGTTCCGACCGAGTTGCAGAGATTTATAGAATTCAGAAACTCCTGCGAATGGCAAACGCGAATGGGCGTTGTGGAAAAAAGTATTGCGCGCCATAGCCAGTAGGTTGGTTGCTGATGTCTTCACGACGGTATCGTCAATATCGCTGATGATACCATATTCGGCATCGGGTGGTGGAACAAGCACGGTGGCTGCATCTTTTATGCCCGGTGAAAAACTGTAAGGTGCATCAATTAGCTCTACATCGATTTCATGCCACATGTCTTCCCAGACCAATGGCTCTTCGGTGGAAAAATGGATTGTAAAATAGCCTTCGCTGTCGCTGAGCACCGTGTGACTCTTTCCCTGGAAATCAATTTTCAAGGTAGCATGAGGTATCTCGTCGGTTTCAAACCGCTTGTACATGCTGACCAAATTGCTCCAAAGGGATTCCTTGCTTTCAGCTTTTTGTATATTCTTATCCTTGAGCACCCGGCCCTTAACATAGAGCTTGTTGATCGTGCCATAACTTCTGTACGTAACTATTTGTAATGGCTTGTCGGCATTCAGTCGTTTCCGCAATGCAAAAGCAAGTTCGTCGTAACCCGCTTCCAGGCTTGTAGACATTTTTAAAAGATGCTTTTTCAATTTGGACACTTATGTTATCCGTTATTCGTTATCCGTCCTTTTAGATCTTTTTTTGGATGAGCCAATGATGGCCGTCGGGATCCATAACTTCACCTTGTCTATACCCATAATCATAGTCCTGCATTGGGCTTAACAAAACTCCGCCTTCAGCGACTGCATTATTAATCATGTCATCAGGATCGGGAACAAATATGCCGATCAAACTTGTCACTCCGTTCAGCGTTTTTGGACTCATTTGTTTCTTACCCACTACCTCTTCATGAATGTGAAATATCGCGCCGCCAATAGACATTTCAGCAACATGGACGGTGCCATCCGAATTTTCCCTTCGGCGTAACTCTGACGCACCAAAGGCTTTCTTATAGTACTCCATTCCCGCAAGCACATTTTTCGTCTGCAGGTGCGGAGCAAAAATTGTAGTGGTATTCATGGCAAAATAAACTATTGGAGATTATGCAGTGTAAAGTTTGTCATAGTATTCTTCAAGCATTCGCTTCACGGCAAATGGTTTGTGGGTTGTAATAACGCTTTGCTTCATCATTTCCACCCATTTTTTCTTATCATCATAATATGTGGGCATAACCTCATTCAGCAAAACTTGATAGAGAGACTTTTGGTCATGCTCGTCTAGTTTTCTCTCATTTTTATTTTCATATCCATCACCGATCTGCCATCCATTAACGCCGTGGATACACGCTTCGGGCCACCAGCCGTCCAGAATGCTGAGATTGAGAACACCGTTCATTGCAGCCTTCATTCCGGATGTACCACTTGCTTCCTGCGGACGACGGGGATTGTTCAGCCACACATCAGATCCACGTACGAGCATGGAACCGATGGTCATGTCATAGTTTTCGAGAAATACTACAGAATCGGGATAGCGTTTTGTAAGTGCTACAATGTTTGCCACGATCCTTTTGCCGCCGTCGTCAAGAGGGTGGGCCTTACCGGAGAAAACAATTTGAAGTTTTCCGCTCTTGAATAATTTATCAACTTTTGTTCGGTCACTAAAAATAAAATCACTCCGCTTGTATGGAACTGCCCGGCGTGAAAAGCCAATGAGTAGCGAATCCTGTCTCAATTTTACGCCGGTTCGCTCTCGAATAAAATTGATTAATCTCTTCTTGTTCTCCTGATGTAACTTCCAAATCTCGCCAGAAGGATTATTCGCCGCTGACACAATGCGCTTATCCACCCAGGTAGGTAAATGAATCGCATTGGTAATACCGATAATCTCCGAACGATCTTTTACATGCTCCCACATTTTATTTGCAGTCACCGCGTGCAGTTGTGCTACCGCATTTGATTTGCGCGAAAGCCGAAGTGCGCCGACCGTCATATTAAAAGGTGAACCACCGAGCTGCTTCAACTGTGACCTATTAAAAACTTCGTTGTCAGCTCCCATGTACAACAGGCGATCGATGTAATGAGATTCATTTCCCTGAACAACTGGTGTATGCGTCGTGAATACGATTTCGTTTCGCGAAGCTGACATTGCCTGTTCAAAGGTCTTTCCCTTTTTCACTTTCTCTCTCACTAATTCAAATCCGGCAAATAGAGCATGACCTTCATTAAAATGATAAACATCAACCGGTATCTTCAATGCACGCAAGGCTCTTACTCCTCCAATGCCAAGCACCATCTCCTGAGCTATTCTTTCTTCTCCAAACCAACCATAGAGTTGCCCGGTGATCCAATTGTCTTCGTTGCCCGGGACATCTGTATCAAGAAGATAAAGGGGCGCGTTCTTGAATTTGTCGCATAACCAAACCTTACATTTTACATCGCGCTTTCGAATATTAACAGTAACCGTCACGCCGGTATCTTTCAGAAACGGATATTCATAAATGGGGTATGAGTCAACCGGAAATCCTGCGGGAGAAAGGCGTTGGTCAGTGTATCCCTGTTTCCATTTAATGCCGATACCTACTATCGGGAATTTATGGTCTCGCGCTCCTTTAAGATAATCGCCTGCAAGTATTCCAAGTCCTCCGGCGTACATTTTGAAACTGCTTTCCAGCGCATACTCCATACAGAAATAAGCAACGCGTGGGTGTGTGGTAGATGACATATTCTAAGGGTTTTATTAAACTCAGCGAAATATCGGAACTTTTAATAGTTAATCGTTATTAGTTATCAGTTAATCGCAGGAGTGGGTGTGCGCCCGAGTCAAGTGCTTCACAATTTCCATTTGAGCACTCCTTATTCCTTATTCCCTATTCCTAAGTAAGTGGTCAGTAGTAAGTAGTAAGTGGTCAGTAGGAGCTGGACCCTTTATACCCTATACCCTATACCTGTTTTACCTATTCCTATCAACGTCAATTTCTCAAACCCCAGATATCCCTTGTAAATAGCCCACTAAAGAAGTAGCTTTCTTAACCGAATTTGTAACCATCAAGCCGGTTTGTAATATGAAAATTTGCGGGTCGGGCTTTTCTATTTTTATTTTTTGGTTATCTCTCTTTGGGTGTAATGGGAGGGGAGATCAGGCCGGATTACAACGCGAACTTCAATCTATTGATCTTTTCAGGGGTGACATTGCTCTCTGCGGCTCCGGCGAGACTCAGTTCGGAACCGTTGACTTCAGTTTTTCATGTTCGGAAAGAGTGAAATCTGATTTCAACCTTGGTACAGCACTGCTTCATTCTTTTGAGTACGAGGATGCTGAAAAAGTTTTTTCAAGAGTGATTGACGAAGAACCTACTTGCATAATGGGTTATTGGGGTGTAGCCATGAGCAATTTTCATCCGTTATGGGCACCGCCAACCAAAGAAGAATTGGAAAAGGGATCGAAGATTGTTGCGCTAGCGCGATCGTTGGAAAGTAAGGATAGCCGCGAGACGGATTACCTGGAAGCGGTTGCTACAGTATTTGACGACTGGACTTCAACTCATCACAAAACGCGGCTTCAAAAATTTGAAACCGCTTCTGAACAACTTTATAAAAAATATCCCGGCGATACTGAAGCAGCAATATTTTATGCGCTCGCGCTGAAGGCTGGTGCCGATCCCACGGATAAAACATTCGTCAAACAACGGAAGGCCGGAAAAATCTTGAGCGATCTTTTTTCCAAGCAACCAGACCATCCTGGAGTTGCGCATTATATCATACATACTTTCGATTCCCCTGAGCTGGCGGAATTAGGCCTGGAGGCCGCTCGGAAGTACGCGTCAATTGCAGCATCATCAGCCCATGCGTTGCATATGCCATCTCATATTTTTGTACGTCTGGGGTTGTGGGACGAGGCTGCCAAGTCGAATATTAATTCGATGGAAGCAGCAAAGTGCTACGCTGAAAATCAAGGTATGAATGCGCACTGGGATGAAGAGCTCCATGGCCTTGACTATTTAGTGTACGCATACCTTCAGCAGGCGAAGGATGAAAAAGCCAAGGAACAATTAGTATATCTTGACTCTATGCGGACGATTACTCCTTTGACTTTTAAGGTTGCATATTCATTAGCAGCCGTGCCCACACGGTATGCATTGGAGACGAAGAACTGGCAGAGCGCCGCATCGCTCAGTCTGACACCGTCGGAATTCCCATGGGAAAATTTTCCGTGGGAACGATCAATAATATCCTTTGGCAAAGTCTTGGGTGCGGTACATACAAAGAACGCCGATCTTGCACAGAGTGCATTGCAAGAGCTCAGAAATAATCACCTTGAATTGGAAAAAATGAAAAAGTCATACGAAGCCAACCAGGTTCAAATCCAGATCATGGCGTCGGAAGCGTGGATAGCGCTGATGCAGGATAAGACGGATGAGGCAATACGTCTCATGACAGCAGCGGCGGACATGGAAGACGCAACCGAAAAGCATCCCGTTACGCCATGTGAGGTCATTCCAGCCAGGGAATTACTTGCCGACATGTACATGGAATTGGAGTATTATGACGCTGCGCTTAAAGCCTATGAGACAGACCTTAAAAGGCACGCAGGTCGCTTGAATGCTCTCGTTGGCGCATCAATATCGTCTTTAAAATCAGGTGACAAAGTAAAAGCGAAAAAGTACCTTGAACAAATTAATACAACGATACCTCTATCTGACCTTAGCAGACCATCCGTACTAGGGGCAAAAGCGTTCCTAAAATCTAAAGTGTAATTCTTTCGGATGCGAAACGTTTTCAATTCCATAGGATTGCAGGTTGTAAAAGTTTTCTTCTCAACTATTTTAATTGGCATTTCATTTCAATCTCGGGGACAGTTGGATTGCCCGGCGAAGACAAGGAATTATATTATTCAATTAAAAACCTCGTTAAAAGATTTTATTCCCGATCCCGGAAATGATGAAGAGCGTGATCAATATTTGCAAATGCTGCGTCAAAAAAGTCCTGAAAAGTACGATGAGGTCGAGCGCCTGTCGATAAAGGCCAACCGCGAGATGCAACGGGATACTCTGTGGCTGCTGTGCTTTCAGCAAGAGTTCCTGAATGTTAATCCTACTCTACAGGATGAAAATATTATTCGATGGTCGGCGCACCTGTTTAAACGATTTATCCGTTTTGAATTATTGTCGCCAGAATTTGAAAAGGGATTTGGTATCCACATTGGTGCTAGTCAGGGAGCGGCAGATCTTGGCCTGGATTCGGAAGCGTATTCCTTTTCCGCAAGAGCCTTAATGGCGTACACCTTTTCAAGGAATGCAAGCGCTGGCCGCATTAGAGCTCTTGCTGGTGTATCTACTTATTACTTCGACAATAAGTTTTTTTGGTTTGCAAATCCTCGCATCGAATATCGGATCATCGATATCGGGAATGAATTGACTACGTTTGGCAATGTAAAGGCACTTGTGGACGCCAACTTCGGTAAGACCTGGATTGCTGGTTTAGGTGTAGCCGTTGAGTTACATAACTTCGGTGTGGAGTTGATGTATCAGCGACAAGGTGAGATAAAGAAGTCGCACCTTCTAGTCGGAATTTTTTACAGATTCTTAAAGTGATGAAATGGCCAAAGCTTTGATAATAGGAGGGGGAGGTGCAAAAGGTGCATTTTCTGTTGGTGCATTGCTCGCCCTGCAAAAAAAGGGATTGTTGCCCTTTGATATTATCAGTGGAACGAGCACAGGGGCATTCATTGCAGCCCTGGTGGCGGCAGATGATCTTGAGACACTGCGGCAACAATATCTAAGCGTAGGGCCTAATGATATTCTTGCGAAGCAAAATATAGTCGCGAATGTGCTAAATGGAAAAGCATTCTTATTTGATACATATCCATTAGTTCAGCTCACGAGAAAACACGTTACGCAAAGTGTATTTGACAGGATCATGATGCCTGGATCACCAACGCTCTGCATCACCGCTGTAAGTCTTCAGACAGGCCAGGCTACTGTGTTCAGCAATAGGGACCTTATGCCACATCCTCAATACAGCGTTAAAAAACTAGTTGATCATGAAATGTTGGTAAATGCTTTGGTAGCCAGCGGGAGTCAAGCCGGTTTTACACCGCCCGTTATTATTGAGGGCGAGCAATTTGTTGACGGTGGACACCGCGACGTTATCCCTACACGCATTGTTGTCGATTTACAAGCGGATGATGTACTTGTTCTTAGCAACAATCCATCGGTTTATCAGAACGACTCAAAGCACTACAACGATTTGCTTGCCGTTGTGCTACGCGTAGTCGGAATTTTTCTGCAAGATGTTCGGGAGAATGATGTCAGGACATTGGATGATTACCTTGCCACAAAAGGGAAACGTGCAATTGTAATCGAACCAGAAACTGACCTTGACGAAGAAAATCCCACCGGACTTCGTTTCAATCCAGCGCTTATGGCGAGTTGGATGCTTCTTGGAGAGCTGCGAGCTAATGAGATTCTAGGTACCGGTGGGGATGTGTTTGTCTGATTGTGTTGACGTGTTGAGGTGTTGAGGTGTTGACGTTCGCACGAATGAAAAGGGGTACAGAACCATTAAAGATAGTTGGTACCCGAGTCGGCATGTGGTCAAAGTTCGTACGTTATCCAATTGAGCGCACACCCAAATCCCACACCCCCGATTCCCGATAGCCATCTGATAGCCATCGGGATTAACGGATAACTAATAACTAATTAACCGAACAACTACCAGAAATAAAAATCTTCATTCTTCAGCCTCCTCAATTCAAAAATAAAAGAAGCTGTGCTCCTTAACTGGCGTAAGAAGATTGCTAGAAATCTGTTAAAGGCTGTCATTCGATGAAGGGTATTTTTTTGAGAGCTCATGGCTTTCGTTCTAAAATATTATAATAGTCATATTCAGGTTCCATACGGCCCCTTCGATCATGCGCTATTCTGCATATTCCGAAGGAGAAACACCATATTTTTTTCTAAATCGTTTAGAGAAATAGGACTGTTCACTAAAACCAACCGCGTAGCCTATGCGTGATACATTGTCAGTTTTTGCCCTGATCAATTGTGCTGCACGCTGGAGTCGAATGTCGTTGATCAATTCGCGCGGCGAAGTATTGAGAAGCGCTTTTAATTTTCGGAAAAGTTGGGCACGGCTGAGATTAACTTCCTCCGCAAGCATTTCAACGCTGAAAAATGAATTACTAATATTTGCCTCAACAATAGACCTTACTTTCATCAAAAACTTGTCATCAAGAGATGGTTCTACTGGTTCTGCTGAATGGTTCGTAAACTCCTTTTTTAACCTGGCCGCGAAACGCTTTCGTTGGAGAATCAAATTATTCACCTTGAGTTGAAGCTCTTTCATGGAGAATGGTTTGGCCAGATAGTCATCGGCGCCACTATTTAAACCACTGATCTTCGAAGCGTCATCAGCTTTCGCTGTCAGCAGAATTATGGGGATGTGACTGGTCCGTTCGTCCTCTTTAATTTTCAGCGTAAATTCGACACCGTTCATCAAGGGCATCATCACATCGGAGATGATCACATCCGGAACATACTCCTTCGCTAGATTTAGGCCTTCGATGCCATCCTTTGCTTTCAGGACCGTAAAGTGTCTGCTGAATCCAGAAGCAATAAAATTCCGAAGTGCGGAATTGTCTTCGACCACCAGGATCCGATCGGATTTTCCATCAAGCAAATTACTTTGTTCATCATCATCCACGTTATCAAGCATCAGTGGTGGTGTAACATCATACCTGGACTGCTTAGCGGGTTCAGTAGCAACGGCAAATAACGGTAAGGCTACTGTGATGCACGTGCCTTTTCCTGGTTCACTCACTAGATTTATCGTGCCATCATATAATTTTACAAGTTCGTTTACGAGCGACAATCCGAGTCCCGTTCCTGGGTGATTGTCTTCGCTATCATACTTCAATTGATAGAATGGAGAAAATATGTTAGACTGTTCTTCAGCTGGTATTCCCCTTCCAGTGTCGGCAACTGAAATAATCACCCGGCTGCCCAGATCATTGTCCATGTACATTGAAAAGGTTACTTGCCCGTTCTGGCCTGTAAACTTGAAAGCGTTGAAAAGAATATTGCTGACAATCTTTTCCACCTTGTCGGCGTCAAATCCCACCAGAGAATCTGTCCCCGAAATATTCTTTACAAACTCAATTTGTTTTTGTTCTGCTATTGAGTCAAATGATGAAGTAAGTAGTTCTGTAAAATCTCTAAGCTTGCCGGGCTTGATTTCGAGTTCCATTTTTCCCGCGTCTAATTTGGAGAGGTCAAGCAATTGGTTGACGAGACCCAGCAGCCTTTGCGCATTTCTCTTCACAATAGTTAGACTTTTACGATCAGCAGCCGGCAAATTGTGCTTTCGCAATTGTTCTTCAATCGGGCCCAGGATGAGAGAAAGCGGGGTTCTGAATTCATGCGACAGGTTGGCAAAGAATCTCGATTTCAGCATATCCGTTTCTTTAAGCTTTTCAGTTAAAGCCCGTTGCGTGTCTAACAATTGTCGGGCTTTAGCTGAACGTTGTTTGTGCAGATCATAGATGATGATTAGACCGATTATCAGCATTATAGAACCTACAACAAGAACATTCGTCAACAGGCTTTGGATTTTCTTTTCCTGTTCAAGGATTTGAATCTTTTGTTTTTGTTTTTCGGATTCGAAACGTGTTTCCAATTCTACAATCTGACGCGTCTTCGATCCGTTGAGCAGGCTGTCTCTCACGTCATAGTATGACTGCATGTATGATAGCCCATCCGTTGTGTTACCCTGTTGCATGTTCAGCTCGGCGAGCGCCATATAGGCATGCCGTATCACTCGCTTCAGTCCTAGCTCACGAGCCAGTGCCAGAGACTTCTTCAGGTATTCATCGGCATCTTTATATCTTTTTTTGATGATGAAGGCCCGGCCAATATCCGCCATAATACCAGCTTGCGCCGACCGGTTGTGAGTCTGCTTTGAGCTTATTAATGCGTCATCAAAATAGCTTAGAGCTTGATCAGGATCGTTGGGCAGATAAAGTTCTCCAATGTTTGATAAAGCCTGGGATACGTGGAACTTAGTAATTGCATGTTGAGCTGTAATGTCGAGAGACTTGTCGAAGTAAAACCGCGCACTATCATTGTTGTTGCGCGAGCATTCTATGACTCCTGCAAGATTATATACTCTTGCGAGCAGATCCCATTTTTTCTCCTGTAATGCAAGAGTCTCAGCTTCGCGGATGTACCAGACAGCCTTGTCAAATTCCTGTTGGTCGCGGTAGCTGATCGCAAGAATTCTATAAGTTTCAGCCTTAACATCCACAAAACCATACTCCTCCGCAATACGTACAGCCCTTAACCCTTTCTCGATTGCACGATCGCTATCACCTAGTGCCCAAAGACAGTGTGCTTGGCGAAAGCTTGCCGTGGCTATACCTCGATGAAACTTAAGCCGCTCAGCGACTTCCAAAGCATTGTTTGCATATGCCAGTGATGTATCAAAGCTGATCCATTGGTATTGAAAACTAAGATCATTGTACAGCTTGACACGTGTAGAGTCATCCTTGCTATGCCGTTCTAGTCGATCTCGCAGGCTATCGATCACAGGTATTTGTGCGATCGAACCAGATATCTGGATTGAGCAAAAGAGTATTATACAAAATCTAACCATCGCAATTGTTAAACGATAAGTACGCAGCAACGCGGTGCGGGTTATTGGTGGTGCAATAATGGTGTCACTTTTAGCTCAACTTGGGCCTGACCTTGGATAATGCGCAATAGCAAGGGCCAAAAAATCCCGGCAAACCTCTTCCGGAAAATTCCTGTGTGACCTACCTTTTGGGAGGTGTATCGTCTGACATCGAGCTTAATCAATCTGCTCGGCGCATTTGGAAAAAACTGCATCATTAATGAAGCTGTTGTATCATTTGCGATATAATCGTCGCTGGTGTATATAGCAGTTATCGGAACTGTGAAATCATAAAAACGGTCGGATCGAATTTCAGATTTCAGGAAGTCCATGTAGTAGTTCTTGCTGAGGCACCACGACCTCCATTCGAGCAAGACATTGCGCGGAAGGTTTTCACCCCAGCCTATTTTTTTCATCACTCCATATCCATATAATTTCGTAAGTATTGGGCCGATAATGTACCACAACACCCAAATCACTGCTTTCATCGGATAAGGTAAATAGCCCCAATATCCCAGGGCTGCATTTATAGAGATCACTTTTCGGACATGAGCTTTATTTCTTAACAGCCCAACCAATTGAGCTCCGACACTATGACCAAGCCAGATGATATCTGTAAGACCATGGACGTTAACAAGGTAGTCGAGTACGGCATTCATATCCTGAGTGCCCCATTCGTGCATGAAGGCATCCGATGTCTTGATATCTGGTGGTGCGGAGTCACCAATACCTCTATAATCGTAGATTAAAACCCGGTATCCATTGTCAACTAGAAACCTCGAAAAATTGTAATAGAATTCCTTCCGCACACCTGTCGCTGCACTAATGATTATGCTTCCCATCGCTGTACCTGCCGGTTCACCAAATAAAGAGCTCAAAGGGTAACCATCTCCGGCATAGATCGTGATCGTTCTCATAGGTTTTTATAGTTTTTTTTCAGTTCATGAACGAAAATGTACATGCTGAAAACCATTGAGTCGATGGGAGAAATGTTGCAATCCATGGTACTTTTGTTGCAAAAATCATCTGCTCCAGAAATTGCAACGTATATCGTCACGCGTCCTGCGTTATATCTTATCTTGCCTATATCAAAGAATGGATGTGGTGTCGGATGAGAACGTAATGGACATTGAAACCGCAAGCTCTGTTTTTCTAACTTACCATGAACCAATTTGAAAAGAAGATTCTGATGTCAGGAGCTGTGAAAGCGCTCGACTATATACAGAATATCGAAGGCAGAAAAGTTGCTCCTTCTGAAGATGCCCTGGAAAATCTGCGTGCCTTCGAAGAAGATTTACCAATAAGGGGTACCGATGCATTGCATAACATTGAATTTTTGGACGAATACGGTGCTCCTGCTACAATGGGTTCCAATGGGAGTAGGTACTATGGTTTTGTTATCGGGGGTTCTCATCCCGCGGCGTTGGCTGCTAACTGGATGGCTAGTGCATGGGATCAAAATTCTGGGCTCGTAGCAACGAGTCCTATAAATGCCAAAATAGAGGAAGTTGTAGAGAGTTGGATCACAAGCATCTTGCCCGTATCAAAAGGTGCCGGTGTTGGATTCGTTACCGGTGTCACTATGGCAAATTTCTGTGCGCTTGCTGCAGCGAGAACAGCAATTCTAAGCGACCAGGGTTGGGATGTGGAATCAAAAGGATTATTTCAGGCTCCGTCGATCACGGTTGTAGTAGGAGAGGAAGCGCATGGAAGTTTGATGAAGGCATTGAGCATGCTTGGACTTGGACGCGACCGTGTGATCCGTATTCCTACAGACAACAATGGACGCATGCGAACCGAATTACTTCCCCAGTTAAATAGCAGAACAATACTATGCATGCAGGCAGGCAATGTTGACACCGGGGGAATGGATGACGGGCGCGTTATTGCGGGCGCAAAAGCGCAAGGAGCTTGGGTGCACATTGATGGAGCCTTCGGACTTTGGGCTGGCGCATCAACATTGAAAAAGCATCTTACAGAAGGCTATGAGTTAGCGGATTCATGGGCAACGGATGGACACAAATGGTTGAATGTTCCTTACGATAGCGGTCTGGTTATTTGCAAGGAACGGAAGCACCTGAGAAAGGCCATGAGTATGCATGGTGACTACCTGGACCAATCGGGAGGGCGAATTCCCTATCAGTATACGCCGGAACTTTCGAGGCGTGCACGGGCCATCGACATCTGGGCGGCTATGAGAACTTTAGGACGCGAAGGCATAGACGAATTGATAACGCGCACCTGCTCATTCGCTGAATATCTTGCATTACAGTTAGCAAAGGCAGGCCTCAAGATTTTAAATGAAGTTCAAACCAACCAGGTACTGGTTTCTTTTGGAGAAGATACGCAACAAGTTATTAAAGAAATCCAATCGGATGGCACGTGCTGGTGCGGCGGCACGATATGGAAAGGTGAACCGGCCATGAGGATAAGCGTGTCAAGCGTGAAGACATCTGAGTATGATATTCGTAAGTCGTTGGAGGCGATCTTGCGCGCAGCCTCCGTGAGAGTTAATCGTTATTAGTTATTAGTTATCAGTTAATCGTGGGTGTGGGAGTGGGTGTGCGCTCGATCGGCTGGCCTACCAACTTCAATCGAGCTACCGATTACCTTCGATTTGGGTGCAAGCTCCATCCTAGTAATTCTGAAGTTTAATCGAGCCGACCGATTACCTTTCGATATAGGTATGCGCTCCAGCATAGTAATGCTGAACCTCAATCGAGCGAACCGATTACCGTCTCCGTACAATGAGGCCATCACTCAATTATTGTATGAACTTTGATCGAGCCTACCGATCAACTGTTTTACCGATTACCTCGTCCGGCATTTGCTAATCGCGGAAGTGAGATTACCGACTCAGTGGCAATTCGAAATAATCGCCTCATTCGCTGGCTCATACTTCATCTCATTTGCAGTCGCAAGGTCCATACATCCTTCTAGTTTTTTGGAGGTATTAATTTTGACCAAACCGCGTCTGTAAAAAACACTGGGGTCGTTTGGATAGACGCGGATCGATTCACCATAATCTTTTATCGCACCTTCGTAGTCTTCAATCATCTCTTTTGCAGAAGCCCTGTTGTCGTAATATGTAGCTTCCTTTTCGTTGAGTTTGATGGATCGTGAAAAATCGTCTATTGCTCCGTGATAATCTTCGTCATTGTATTTGCAGAGGCCGCGAAGATTATAAATCGATGCATTGTCATCCTTTTCTTTTATATATTTTTCAAATTGCTCGGATGCTGCAGCAAAGTTGCCCATCTCATAAAGTGCGCGACCATAATTTTCAATATATTGAAGATGCGAAGGCTCCAAGGAAAGAGCACGCTTAAAACTTTCGGTTGCGCTATCATATCGTTCAAGGCGATATTCGGAAACGCCTTGATAGTTGTGCACATCGGCACTGTTGTATTTGTTTCTTTTCGCATTAGCGTACGATAATAAGGCATCCTCGTATTTCTCCTGTTCCGCCAGAGCTACGCCAAGCCTGAAGTAAGCCAATCCGTTGGTTGAATCCAGTTTTATCACGGTAGAAAAATCATTTGCAGCCAATTCATTCTTGTCGCTCTCAAGGTAAATAATGCCGCGATTATTATAAGCGACAGCAAGTTTCGCGTCGAGCTCAATTGCTTTGTCGTAATCTTTCAGAGCGCCTTTATGATCCCCGAGATAATATTTAGCTAGTCCGAGGTTGTTTCGTGGATTTGCTGACTTAGGATTTATCTCCGCTGCCCGGTTAAAATCGGCTATAGCCTCATAATACTCTTTTAGTGCAAGTTTTGCGAGGCCTCTCGCGTTGTATGCAAATTCATTATCCTCCTGCGCTTTAATTACATTGGTGTATTGCTGAACGGCTTGTCGGTACTCTCCACTCGAATAGAGGCTGTCGCCAATAGAGATCGCGTTGGGCCTCACACGTTTGATTTTTTCATTCGTGCCATTCGTGGGTATGACGAACAACGAGTCGGGCAAGCTTACATTAAAATTAAGTTGACTAAAATGTGCTTCAAGATCTCTTTTCTGCCCGGACTCCAAAATATATCGCGGAAATACATAACCATTTTGGTTGCTGTAGTTTGCGAAATACCGGTAACCCTTCACGTCTTCAATCTTATAGATTAACCCGTTCTTGGCATTGATGAGAAATTTAACCTTCGTCTTGTCGGTCTTCGAAAGTTCCAGAATGTATACGTCAAGAGAATCAACTTTTTCTTTGCCTATGATTTTCAGTTTATGTTTAAGCTCTTTGTAATTCAGAAGATCATAATTGATGAAGTCAAAGCTGTTGCTTCCTGCTGCCCAATCCCCTTCTTTCTTAGTAAGAGGTGTGATCGTATTTTTTTCTTCCATGGGATTATATTCCCATCGAATTGAGTCATTCGAAATTTGTAGGAAGGTGAGGCTTTGGAATGACATTTCCACCCGGATGCTAGGCGCGCGATAGTATATGGCTGCCGGGAAACTTAGCTTTTGCGAAGTAAACGTACCCTTCAGCGCCATCGACTGAACCGATTTTTCGTCCGCGACCTTACGCAGAGCATCGCGGTACTTTGACACAATTTCTTTTTCGGATTGTGAATAGGACAGGGTACTGCTGCCAAGGATCACAAATAATACGAACAACCTCATCTGGTTACAAATTAAATTGACGATCCTTGAGACATCGTGGATAGTGAATGTCGCGCAGGTAACGCAAAGTGTGGATTCTCTTCGACGAATGGTTGTAACCACCGTTAAATCATATTTTTTCATCGTTCGATGGAAAAGCCGAAAAACCAGCTCAATTCGCATGGTTCAGTGACAAGTAAAGGGCCTCTTTCCAAAATTGGGGCTGTATTATTATGTTTACTTTGATCCATTGAAGCCAAGACATGGAATTCCCCATTCTCTGCATTGCTGTCTCTTTGTTAGTTGTATCTGATGCCCAACTCTTTTCGCAAATTGTTAAGACAGACAATTGATGGTCCGCGGAAATACACTCAAAAAAACTCAAGGGCGCGCCCTAAATTATTTCCTTCATATTAATGGGAAGCTTTCTGATACGCTTACCTGTTAGATTAAAAATAGCGTTGGCTAGTGCCGGAGCTACCGTAGGTAGACCGGATTCACCTGCGCCCGTTGGAGGGCCATGCCTGTCCACGATATGCGTTACAATTTCAGGACACTCGTTGATTTTGAGAATCGGGTAGCTATCAAAATTTTGTTCAGCTATCGCACCGTTGCGTACAGTGAGACCGTTGTACGCGGCCGTCAGTCCCATAATGATAGAACCCTCCGTTTGCGCTCTTACGATGTCGGGGTTAATGCAAGTTCCTACGTCGAGCACCGTAGTAATCCTGGTAGGTCGTATTTCCTTATTTCGGCTCTCAACTTCTATGACCATTGCAAAAACTGCATCTGAACGGTCGGCGACAGCGACACCTCTGCCAATATTTTTCTTGCGGCGAGAGGTCCAATCTGTTTTTTCGGCCACGATCTCCAACACCCTGCGAAACCTTGGGTGCTGTATCATTTCCAATCTGAACTGCAGGGGATCTTTTTTTGCATGATACGCCAATTCATCAATGAAACATTCCTGGGCAAAAGGATTCGTAGAATGGTATACCGCACGCCAGTAGGTAATGGGAATGTGTCTTTTCCGGAGCACGCCTCTTACTGAATAATTTGGGATCTCGTATTCGGTGTTTATCCCGCCCATGATCTGCCGGCCCGCTTTCATATTACTCCCAGTTTGGTTGACAATTTCCTGCGCTATCACTTTGTGTTCGAAGGCCGATACCTTGCCGTCATCGCTCAATACAGCCCGACATACGTTGAGGCTACACGCGCGATAAGGACCCTGTGTAAGATCTTCTTCACGCGTCCAGACAACTTTTACCGGGCGACCGCATTGACTGGACAAATCTGCTGCTTCTTCGGCCACATCCAGAGAGCTTCTTCGACCAAATCCGCCACCCATGAAAGTATAATTGATCTTTACCTTATCTTCCGTCAATTGGTATGTTTTTGCCAGAAATGATTTTATGCCATTTGGGTTTTGAGTAGAGCCCCAAAACTCAGCGCCGGTGTCGGTGATACTTACAATGGCATTCATGGGTTCCATTGTGGCATGCGACTGGTATGGCGTTTCATAAGATGCCGTGATGACATTCTTAGCGGCGTTGAAAATTGCCTTTGTGTCGCCCCGATTGAAAAGTTCGTCACCTTCCATTTTGGAAGCCTCATACGAGTCGGCCACAATTGTTTCGCTAGATATTTGTTCGAGGCCTTGATTATCCCATTCCACTTTGAGTGCATTCTTACCCTGCAATGCCTGCCAATAGCTTTCAGCTAGAACTGCCACAGCGTCCCGCTTTTGCCCATAGACCTCACGTGATGTTTGCAGCACATATCGTACACCCGGCATTTTGAGAACTTCTTCTTTGTTGAAGGATTTTATTCTGCCGAGAAACACTGAGGATCGTTGGACTGATGCATATAGCATCCCAGGAACGGCAATGTCGATTCCATACTTAGCTGATCCATTCGTCCTCAGTGGAATGTCTTTTCGGCTAATGGACTTACCGATGATCTTGAAGTCTTTGCGGTCTTTAAGTGGCGGGTCTTGAGGCGGAGAAATTTTACCGGCTGATTCAACCAGAGCTCCATAAGTAAGTATCTCACCGGATGGATTTATCACAGTCCCATTCGACGCTTTGCAATCTTCTATACTGATGTTCCATTTATTGGCGGCAGCCTGCCGAAGAACCTCGCGGGCTGCAGCACCCATCTTACGCATTTTTTCAAATTCTGACTGTATACTGCGACTGCCAACGACCATTTGACTTCCATACAATTCGGAGTTTGCTGCCGATGGACGGATTTCCACCTTTTCTATATCCACTTCCAATTCTTCAGCAAGGATCATCGGGATGGACTGATAGGTTCCCTGGCCCATCTCAGGTCGGTGGTTGTACAACACAATGCTGTTGTCGGTTCCTATCGAAATGAATTGATTGAGATCTACAAATGATGCGTCTGAGACAAGCTTGGATACAAGTTTACTTGCTCCCGACGCTGATGACAAATGTCCAATTGCGAGGAAGACTCCCGATGCAGAAGTCAACCTGATAAATTTTCTTCTGGAAATCATAAGAGAGTATTGAAGTACGAAGCTAATGAATTGAGAAGAAGTGGCAATGATGAGCCGTGGATTTTAAGTTCGGTTTACACCGGATTACTCGTTATCGGTTATCCGTTAATCGTAGTGTGAGCGAGAGAGCGAGTGTGGGCGCCCGATCTACGATTTGCTTTAACTAGTCCTACTTTGTCAAGTTAGAAAAAAAAGGAATAGGGAGTAGGGAATAAGGAGTAGGGGTGGGTCTCAAAGTGCGCACCCTTATTCCCTATTCCTTATTCCTTTCCTCAAAATGCTCAAACCTTACAAAGTAGGACCAGTTATTGTAAAGTGGCTGTGCCCACGATCAAATATCCTAACAATTCGATGACCCCTATACCCTATACCTCACCTTATTCCTTACTCCTTATTCCTTTTGTCCAACTTGACCAAGCAGGATTAATCATTATCCATTACCCGTTTCTCCGTAAGGTGTACCAACTTAAGACCGTTAGAAATCAGATTTTCAAGCTCAGGTTTCCGCTTCTTCAACCCATTTAGATAATCCCGAATAGACGAGCTGATTTGTTCGTATCCGGAAGCCTTGTCCAGAATTTCCAGAATCTCTAAAGACAATAGCCAATCTTCCGGGAAATCTTGAACAACTTTCTTCCAAACACCTTCCAGCTGGTTCTTGAGTGAAGGATTGGTCCGAGCTTCCCGGACTTTTCGATATAATTCGTGAAGTTCAAGATCTTGCTCATCATAAGTAATCTTGTGCATCTTTTCGTGGGGCACAATTACAGTCGGCTGGAAGGCCTCTACATCGGCGGGCCCGGCAAAAGCTGATACTATACGTTCTCCGACTGGCATTGCATAGTCAGGGTCCACCAGGATTACCTCGCCGTTGTGACGTACCGATGTCTGGTGCATCTCTAGAATAATGATTTTCCCTTCGCGGCTCCTGATGATATCACGAAGTTGTCCTTCTACTTCAATGCCATGGTTGAAACGAAGTTGAACCGTGCGGTTTTTTTGTATGCCCATGCGAGACAAATCTTCGTCCGAGAATTCTTCTAAGGGCTTTGGTGCATCAAGCAAATTACCAACTGGCGCTGTGATGCCATCCACAAATTTTTCTTTTCCGTATCGATGTAGTTGCGAATTGTTTAACGAAAATGCTGTTGGTCCGGAAGTTTGCACAAGGATCGGAATTTTATCAGCGTCGACACAATGTATGAACGTGCCTGTAACTTGCAATCCAGAACTGTATACGATAGTCCCGGTTTGCTGCGACGCAATAGCTTTCCTAACGCCGTCCAGCCCGCCCGTTGTCCAGGCCATTAGCTTCTTAAATTGCTCAAGCACGGTAGTCAGGTGTGCAAAATCGGGTGTTACAAAAAGCTGGGGTTGTGGTTTCGTGATGTCATAGTTGTAATGCATCGCATCTAAGGTGTACGGCAGCTTCTTGACATCCTTGCTAAGGCAACTCATACCTTCGCCGATTGACGATAACAGTCCAGCTCCATACAATTTAAAATTGTCAAGGGTACCAATCAGTCCATACTCTACAGTCCACCAATGCAGATTTCTAATCAAAGCCATCTCAGAGGGTTCTCCCATATTGTGCTGGACTTTCTCAATGGCAGCCTCAGCTTCGAGTACCTCGTCGGCCTTGGTATTGGGATCTTCTTTGATAATGGATAAATGACGAATGGCTTCATACAACTCCACATCTTTCTTTGACGAAAACGCTTTGCTACCCGCATGGCCAATCGCTTTCAGGTAATCGGCGAATTCAGGCATGGCCAGTATGGGTGCATGCCCCGCAGATTCGTGAATAATGTCTGGTGCGGGCGTGTATTCAATATGTTCGAGGGTGCGAATATCGGCGGCAATAACCAGTACGTTGTACTTTGTAAATTCCATGAAAGCGCCAGGCGGAATGAATCCATCCACTGCGACGGCGGCCCACCCGATACTTTTAAGAATTCTATTCATGCCATACATCGTTGGGATCTGTTCAATATCAACGCCTGCCAATTGTAATCCCTGAACGTAGGACTCATGCGCTACCTTGCGCAAATGGTGATAGTTTTGCCGCATCACATAACGCCATACCGCCTGGTCTACTGGCGTATAGGCATCGTAGGGTTGATCTACTACAAATTGAAGCAGATGCTTAGGCAGCTTTTTAGTGACTTCGTTTAACTCCATCCTGGATCCTTTCGTTAGCGCTCAATAATAAGAGCCATGCTTTCTTCACTTCTCCTTTTGAAAGAAATGCCTGCGCTTGTTTATGCAGTGCATCTATCCGGCTGTTCTCCGTTCCGCGCCATAGGCGATTGTAGTCAAAAGTTTCAGCAAAGGCCCTTACCTCTTCAACGGGTGGGATCTTGTCAATGTTCGCTAATCGTCCCAGATCATTACCTGTAAGAACTGAGCTATTCCTAATTTCGAATGGAAGGAGGTCAACTCCGATGCCCGGAGGCATACCCGGCTTCGGCAATGCAAAAATATTATCACCAGCTACCCTACAATAGTACTCTCCACCCATTCGGGCAACGCTATCGACTTTATGAGGATCAACCTTACCCTGTGCATCAAAAATCGAATCCTGTACATGAATCAAAACTACCTTGCAAATGACAAGATTTCCGGAACCGCCCTGATCCCCGAGCGACTTCACCTCCAAAACTTCACATTCAAAAGACGCCGGCGATTCCTTAACGCGTGGCGGCTTCACCCTTTCAGAAGGGATCTCTGTAAAGCCGGCTTTAAGAAATTCATTGACACCCTTTTCATATTCGGAACTCGCAAGAGAGACTTGTTCGACCATTCTATGGTTCACGGTATTTATAACTACTTCCTTTGTTTCCAGGATATTTTGAAGCGTGTGTTTGGTAGTATTGTCTCGTACCCGTCGCGAAGGTGAGAATACAAGGATCGCTGGCCGTGTACCGAAAATATTGAAGAAACTAAAAGGACTAAGATTCACATTTCCCTGAGAGTCTACCGTACTCGCAAAGGCAATAGGCCGTGGAGCTACCGTACCCAGGAGCAAGTCGTGAATCGCTTTTTGATCAGGTGCCGTTGCTGGGTCGAGAGTCATGCGCTACTACTTACCACTTACCACTTACTACTTACTATCTACTATTTACTGTTTCAATACTGGAGGAATAGGGAATAAGGTATAAGGAATAAGGCCTGCGCCCCACTACTTACCACTTACTACTTACTACTTACTACTACTACTACTTACCCGCCCCACAACCTCTCCAAATCCAACCCTCTTACCATCCTTCTCTGCATAGCCTTTCATAATCACAGTATCTCCGTCGTTCAGGAATTTACGTATGCTACCGTCTTTCAAAGCGATGGGCTCTCTGCCGTTGCGGGTTAGCTCGAGCATGCATCCTTCGCTGCCCCGCTGCGGCCCGCTGATTGTTCCAGACGCCATGAGGTCCCCGACACGAATATTGCATCCGTTTACTGTATGATGGGCAAGCTGCTGATAAACGTTCCAGTACATGTGGCGGAAGTTGGTTCGACTGATCAATTGAGATTCAGTCGCATCCGATTGTAAATGTATTTCAAGCTCAATATCGAAATTCGTGTCCTCCTCAGTTTGCAGGTAGGGCAGGAGTTGCACATCCCTGTCGGGTGAAGGCAAGGTGTAATGAGACAGCGCCTCGAGCGTAACGATCCATGGTGATACTGAAGACATGAAGTTTTTTGCAAGAAAAGGTCCTAATGGGACGTACTCCCAGCTTTGAATATCACGAGCTGACCAATCGTTGAAAAGTAAAAAACCAAAAATGTAGTCTTTTGCAGAATCTAGACTAATCGGTTGCCCGAGTTTCGAATCCTTTCCGATTACAAAGGCAATTTCAAGTTCAAAGTCCAGCGCTTCCGTAGGACCAAACACTGGTACAGCATCATCCTTATTTTTTTTAAACTGTCCGTGCGGGCGAGTTACTGGTGTTCCGGAAATAACGATAGATGACGCTCGTCCGTGGTAGGCGACTGGTAGATGTTTCCAGTTGGGAAGCAATGCGTTGGCTGGATCACGAAACATCGCACCCACGTTGGTTGCGTGTTCCTTGCTGGAATAAAAATCAGTATAATCTCCGATGGTGAGGGGAAGCAACATGGTTACATCTTCAAGTCGGTGGAATATCTGGTGATGTAATCCTTTGTTTTCCTGCAGCTCGTGATTGTCGCTTGAAAATAGCTGAATCAAACGTGCTCTTACCTGGTTTGTAATTTCCTTTCCCAATGCAATGAAAGCGTTAAGTGATCGGTCATGGAAAATATTTGCGGGAATTTCGAGCTCCTGGAAATAACGATTTTCTGATATAACTGCGAGGTCTACCACATAGTCACCTATGGCTGTGCAGCACCTGGCTTCAGTATTACCTTTCTTAAAAACTCCAAAGGGGATATTGTAAATGCTGAAATCGGAATCTGGCGGTATTTTGACCCAGGAGGTTAGGATTTCATTTGCTTTTGTTACCACCGAATTCGATTTTATAATGTGCCCCTGATTTCCTGTTCGCGCTCAATTGCTTCGAACAGCGCTTTGAAGTTTCCCTTCCCAAATGATTTCGCTCCTTTTCGTTGGATTATCTCATAAAACAACGTTGGCCTATCTTCTACGGGTTTTGTAAAAATCTGTAAAAGATAACCTTCCTCATCGCGGTCGACAAGAATATTGAGGTCACGCAAGGGCTGTACGTCCTCGTCAATCCTTCCAACGCGTTGAAGCAAATCTTCATAGTAGCCTTTTGGAATCGTAAGAAATTCAACACCCCTGTTTCTTAACTCGGTAACCGTATGAATGATGTCATCCGTAGCGATTGCAATGTGCTGAACACCTGCACCTTTGTAGAAATCCAGGTACTCGTCAATTTGCGAGCGCTTTTTCCCTTCAGCGGGCTCATTGATTGGAAACTTGATGAACTCATTCTTATTCGAGACAACCTTCGACATCAAAGCGGTGTATTCAGTAGAGATATCGTTGTCGTCGAATGTGATCAGCAACTTAAAACCCATCACATCTTCGTAAAATTTCACCCATTTGTTCATTTCGCCTAACGAAACATTACCAACGCAATGGTCAACATGCTTCAGACCAGCCGGAGTGGTCTTGAAAGTACTTTTTGCCTTTGCATAGCCGGGAAGAAATGGTCCGGTATAATTTTTCCTTTCAACAAAAGTATGGATGGTATCACCATACGTTTTTATAGAGGATAAGACTACTTCGCCAAATT
>JAEZBX010000228.1 GCA_023412765.1 Bacteroidota bacterium | reverse complement strand
CTTATCTCTTATTCGCTTTCCTGACTTAGGAAGTAGCACTAGTCTTTAAAACTTATTTGCTTTGAAGCGTTGTGGCCAATACCGGATTACTTAATAACCACCCAAAAGCTTCCCACTGTTTGTCAATATTGTTAGCAGCTTCCCGTTCTACGTATGTCTTTACTAGATCTTTACCATAATTGTAATTAATAACGTAGCTTCTGTTGTGCGTGATGAACCGCAAAGATTTTTTTGCTTTATCGTCATCCATAAGATAAAAGTTCTTAAGCCAGTGTGTAGCCTGAGCGTTATCCATCGTCCCGTTCAAAAGGCCTCTTGCGACTTCATTCATAACATAGTTTAGCCGCTCCGTGAGTTCAAGCGCTTTGAAAAAATCATTGATGCCGGTGGTGTCCACACCTGCCAGTGGCAATAACACTTCTCTGGCGAAACGAACTTTTTCTTTACCAGGAAATACAAGAGCAATTCCATAGTTTGCGCTGCCTTCTGCGATAAATGATTGCGGACTATACAAAGGATACAGCGATATTTCGACCCAACCTTTGTCACGGTAAAGATTTTTCTCCAGCAGCATATTGTAAACGTGGTGTCCGGGATAACTCTCATGACTTCCGACGTCAATTACATCGTCGATGAGAATGTCAAGATCGGTATTAATTTGGATGAGGCTATTATAGTTTCCTTTATACCAATTGTATCCTCCCCAAGGCTTATCAGTGACAAATTCGAGATTGAAACTTTCCGTGTCCGGCAATTCAAAATACTGTTGAGTTCGCTTTCTGCTTTCTGCGATTGCCGCTTTAATGACCGTGTCAAGCTTGTTAGGCGGTATGACAAATCGATTAGCCAGTTTTTGAAACCTGACATTTAAAGCACCCTTTCCAGGCAAAATATCATTGAGTGTTTGAACAATCTGTTGAAAATGGGTAGAATCATAAACGGGAGGTGTAACTCCGTACAGTTCTTTACACTCCACTTCGAATGAGGCAGAGTCACCTCCAAATAATTTAACCCTTCGTTCGAACGCTTTCAGCTGAGCGCCTATCCATCGTGCACGGTTGGCAAGCGTATCATTGTTTTGGGTTTCGATCGAATTCAGTGCAGCCCTCAGGCTACTGATCTCTGTAAGGAAACTATCTTTAGGAAATGTCTCCGAAGCAGGCGCAGTCGGTTTCAAAGAATCTGGCCCATAATACGCGTCCACAAAATCTTTATCGTATTGTCCTATCGCGAGGCCTAAGCGCACGTATTGAATGGCTAGTGCATCTAAGTTATCGCGTGTATTAAGTAACTTATTATCTGTGTTGCTGCAAGAAGCCAGGCCCAGGAGAATGACAAATAACAACGCGTTCAGAAAAGCCAAGGTATTTTGTTTCATGTGAAGGATTGATTAGCCCGATACTATAATATTAACATTCATATTCATACATAAGGAAAATACCAATTTTGAACGGTTTATTTATGCGGTCATACCAGATTGTGATAAAGAAAAGCGCCAATCTGCTACTAATTACAAAAGCTGACCTTTTAATTTTGTTTTTTCTTATTAAAGTCACTTAACAGTCCAACGGTTAGAATCAGCAGACAAATACTTATAAATACCCCGATGTAGAAGAGTTTTTGGGGTTCAACATTTAGTGCAATTAATAAGCTTCCCACTGAAATTATTCCTGCAAATACTGCGTACCATTTTGTTTTGTAAAACCAGGAATATGGAAAAAAATGTGCGCCGGTAATAATTGAATAAGTCATAAGGAAATAATCAGGAGACTTAATAAGGACGAAGACCAAAAAAGGGAAGTAGAATAGTTGCGCAAAATTTAACCATAGCCCCAGTGCCTGCAAGGGATTGTCTTTGACTTTCCAATTGGTTTTATAAATTTTGGAGAACATAAATGCAAGAGGTAGCAAAGGTGCGCCAGCAATAAAGACCATTATGGATTTGTTATAAGAATCCCACTCTCCATTCCAAATAAATGCGATTGTTGCCCATATTATTGCAGCAGCAGTTGTAAAGTCAATACCGTTTTTCGATTCGACCGATAGTTGAGTTCTCAGTTTATCTAATTGTTGTTTATTCATTTTATGCTTTTGTTCCAATGTACTAAAATACATCGTGTACGCGATGATCTGTTGTAGCCTTCGTGACGTGCAACTAGGTGAAAGTCGAAAATGCTTGGTCACTTACGACCACGAAGGAGGCACAATGATCACAAAGAAAATAGCATGTCGACAAAACGTTTAATGTGCTTGAAAACGTAATGCCTCTGTCCAATTTCGAACGTGATTCTAGGAGAACTTTCATCATTTGATGGATAGCATCAGGATTTCATGTCTTACCAATTAGGCATGTTTATGGATATCGACGATGAAAATTATACTAATCAAGCAAGTTCAAAAGGACTGATTTATTTTGGAGAATGAAGCCTGGGCCTGGAGCGTCTCGTCTGTTTAGGCGTTCGTGTCGATCCAGTATGACATATCGCGGAATTTGGTTAAAAGAAAGGTACTGGACCAACGGCGACCTAAAGCCGTCCGATAGCAGATAGTGTTCTCCATCAATATTTACCTTAGCGACTGCCTTCAGCCATTTGTCTTTATCCTCATCTAATGAAATCAGGATGAACTTAACCTTCTGTCCTTTTAATTCTGAAATTAGTTTTTTCTCTTTCGGCATTTCCAGAATGCACGGGCCGCACCAACTGGCCCAGAAATCAACATAGATTACTTCGTTTCCGGATAGTATGTCCTTCAACGTCAAAGTTTGTCCATTTTTCGCTGATACCGTTTGAGAAAGAATTTCGTTGGGTAAAGGCTTTCCAAGTATTTCAAAGCTTCTTTTATACTCAGAAATTTGAATCATTCTTTCATCATGATTTGCGAAAGCTTTTGTCAGGTATTCAAACAACTGATTGATTTGTGTCTCATTTTGACTGCTGCCTCGCTGTGTCAAATCGCTAAAAATTGATAGCAATAAGTCATCTTTTACCGATCGATCGAATGTCTTGTATGCAGATTCGATATGGCTTGATACCACCGCTGAATCAAAACCAAATTGAGGAATCGAGCTGGCAAAGTATGTATTGTAATATCTGATCAGCAAAATAAACTCTCGAAAACCTAGCAAGTTCTCTTTAGTAAAAAAGGAAGGATCAATTTGATCAAAATATCCTCTAGGCAACATTCCTTTAGAGACCTTTACTGTTAACGGAAATAGTAGATTATTGTAAAATCGTATTGTCAATAGATCTCGCGAAATGTCTCGAATAGATCCGGCTTCTTCTGAAAAATACTTTGTAAGAAAAATGAGGCAGGAATCGAAATGATTTGTAGCTGCTTCTTTATATTTTTCAAGCGCTTTTGTATCCTTTAATGAATACCGGTCTAAACGAAAGGGCTTTATCTCTCGCTTTAATCTTGATAGGAAATTTTGTCCTACCCTTTTTTTACCTGTAAAACTTAATTCAATCTGTTCCCCAATCTTATTTAGTTCAATGAAAACGCTATCCCCAGGTTCAACTATAAAGAAATTGTTCAAAATTCCTAGAATGGCAGGGTGCGTCATTTCTAAATGAAACTCAAAGGAGCCGTCTAATGAATCGATTTCCGATGCTACCGAGCCATTCTTTCCTAAGGCTACGTCTTCCCAAACATTTAGAAACACTGTAGATGGTCCATTCTTCCAGTGGCCTTGTATGTATACCTCCTTGGCAAAGCCCCCTTGGGCAATCAAGAGAAAGGCTAACAATACAATGGCAGTAATCTTAGACAACGGAAACATTGTGATAATATATGAAAAAAAAGATACTGGATAATTACAGAGCTGATAACATCCGCAAGTTATTAGGCATTATCGCGCTTCCCGATTTTTATCCACCATGGGACACGACTTCGTTCTAGAAATCCATGTATTTTATTATCTGGCGTGCGTTGCCAGTAATTTTGTTTGATATAAGGTCTTGCACTGTCACTTGGGTCAAAATTTTCCAGAAGATAGCCTTGTTCATCTTTCGATAATTCACGCACTGATCCATCTACTTCGACATGAACATATCGAAAGCCTTTGGACAACAGTCGCATCGGGAACCTCCCATAAAAAACAACTCGAAGCCAAAGGATAAAAATAAAAATGTATACAAGAGGGTGCATTGTTCTTTTAGTTCAAATCTATAATTGTAAATCCCTCATTGGTCACCGAAAGAAATCTACCATTCTCCAAACCTCTTAGGCTCTGACCGTATTCGCCAAACCGCTGAATTTTGTTATCCCCAAGTCGCCATCTGTAAATTCCTCGGTTGTCGTCATAGGGAGAATGAAATATAATATGGTCCGCTGTCGACGTAAGCCCTTTACTTCCCTTAAGCCCTTCAATTATCTCATATTTCTTTTCTTCTCCAGTGTCAAGGTTCAATTCAATCAATGGGAAGTCGGGGTACGGCGAAAATAAAATTCGATTGGCTCCATGTTTACAAAGGCAATAGCAATCAGATATAATTTGATCACCATGTTTCTCATTATACTTTAATAATATTTCTCCCGTGGGATTAAAGATTACCAGTCCGTCGTTATTCGGACCATGTGTTCCGTAAACACCCTCATCAAAGTAAGTTATAATAATTTTGTCGCGGACTATTTCTATGTCTTCAATTCCGTCCCCTGCGAATAATTGGTAGTGAACATTTCCTTTGTAGTCGTAGATGAAGCAATTGTCCTTTTGCTTGGTCGTTCTGGAGTCGGCAATTAAAAATTGGCTATTGTTGAGTTGTCGAATGATCGGGTATCCAAATGATTGAGCGATTTTAATCTTATCAAATGGAGCTACAACATTTCCATTGTTGGTGATGCCAAGATAGAAGTCATTGGTTGAACAATCTAAGTTGACCAAAACTTCTCCATGCAAGTCTACGTTCGTACTATTCTCTTTCATTTAGGAAATTCCTGCTTGGGATAAATATTGACGTCCAACTCAAGATAATCCATATTAATTAATTGACCCGTAATGATTTGTTTTTGTTAAAACTAATCGTATTTCCGCTCACAAACATTTGTACCTACGTCCTAAATTTCCGATCTTAGAAAAATTGTGATTGTACTTTGTCGTTGCCTCATAAGTTTTTACATCGTCGAATTGAATGGTCTTCGAATACACGAGTTGTACTGATTTCGAGCATATGCCTTTGGATTCCTTTTGCATACCTGTTGTTTTCATTTGCCTGGGGCCTTAAGGAGGTCTTTCGTCTCTTTACCACCGATCGCGGAGAAATTCCTTTTCTAACCCTAACCACTAGTGAGCAAAACTTTTATGCGTTCTGGTATGCGTCGCTGGCTTTGGTTATTACGTTCGGTTTAGTTGCCAGGCCAATGTTACTACTTCGTCTTTCTCCAAATGGCATAGCAGCCCGGCGGAGATCGGGAATTGCAACGGATCTTCAGAATTTGACCAATATGTTTATATACGTTTTCATCAAACTCGCTGGAATGTATTGGGCCGTGGGGATTATGCTGGGTACGAATTACTATTTTGATCTTTATCGTCACCGATACTGGATGATATTGTTGGTCGCCGTGTTGTTTGGAAATCAATGGCTTTCCTTAAACCGCGTATACAAGCGAGCTGGGCTGAAGTGGATGGCCGTCACGTTCGCATCGATTGTATTAATGTCATTCGTATTCTCCCGGGTTCCGGTCATAAAGCCTTCGTTGCTTGATAACATGGTGGCAAAACGAGAGCCATCGACCTATTTTCGCCTCGACCTTCCGATGGGACCGTCCGAAGCAGTTACCTCAGATGAAATACTTGGCTATCGTCGTAGCAGCTTGAAAATTGGGGTTGGATTTCCCTTGCATAGAATTACGGCAGATGCGGAGATTTTTGTTAATGAGTTTCCTTTTGATTCGACATGGTCAAAAGACGTAGGTAAATACATCGTTATTCGAAAAATGGATTACGATAAAGTGGAACAGGATCGGATCGATGTGCGGTTATCTGTTGATAGCAATGTTAAAATGAGTGTTGTAAAAACGCTAAAAACAAACTTGACCAAACTTAACATTCGTCGCATTTTTTTCATTTTTAAAAGCAATCCATTCATAACTTATCTACCGCAATGGCTACGGGCTAGTTGTGATGACTACTATTCCGGTCGCGCCGCAGATTCTGTTGATACTGCAACCATGGCGCCGATGTTTTGCAGTGACGACGCGATATTGATTGAACCGCATTTGGTGATTGTGGGCAGGGGCAAGGATGTATTAGTTAATGGGATCAAAATGAAAGTGAATCGACTGCACGAAGCGTGCGTCGATTTTCTTAACGACGGCGACAAGGCCGGAACTATCAAATTGTTTGCTGATGATGATCTTACTTTCGATCGGTATATTCTGATTTATAACGAGGTTCTTCGTGCTTACAGGGATTATCTTGATGAGCGTTACAGCATGGAACTTGGATATACATATCGGCAGGTCTTGCAAGATCCCTATCATCCGGACTACAGTTCGAGAGATAAGATTTCAGCAAAAGTAGATATGTCTGCATTTTATGAGCTCACAAATGCAGAGAAAGATTTCATGATCAGAAAGGTTCCAGCGACCAAAGCTTATTTTGAGGGTGGTGATTAACGTTTGCGACTCGTTCAACTTACGAGATTTCCAGTCAAATTGAATTTGACTTTTTTGTTGGCTTAAAAAATATTGTACAACCGAGCCAGAGTCTTTACAAAAGCCACCTCGTTCGCCTTTTTAAATGCTACTGCCTGCCGTTATATTTGCCGGATGATTCAATATTTAAAACAAACAGTAAAGATTTCTGCAGCGTTCTTTTTTTTGACAATGGTCCTTCATGGAGCAGCGTTGTTCGCACAGGTCAAAAGCACATATCAGAATCCCTTGTCCGTGAAATTTGGAGATCCTTATGTACTGTATGCAAAAGACAAATACTACATGTATGGCACAGGTGGCGGCGCAAGAAATGGATTTGCAGCTTATTCGTCGACCGACTTAGTGAACTGGGAGAATGAAGGTCAGGTGTATTATGCAAGTAATGTTAACGGTTGGAGCGATTCAACAGCTGCTTGGGCCGGAGCATATTGGGCGCCGGAGGTATATCAATATAACGGCAAGTTCTACATGTTTTATAGTGCGCAATGGAAACATAATCCCAACAAAGAGCTGGAAAATTTTCGAATCGGAGTCGCTGTAGCGGATAGCCCTACCGGTCCATTTATTGACTTGATCAAGAAGCCTGTCTTTGATCCAGGTTATCCAATCATAGATGCCAATGTCCTTTTCGACAGTAGTGGTAGGATTTATCTTTACTACTCGCGTGCATGCTATAAGCACCCCGTTGAGAGTGAAGTGGCAACCTGGGCTAAGCAAAAA
>JAEZBX010000195.1 GCA_023412765.1 Bacteroidota bacterium | reverse complement strand
ATTTGCTGACCATTGATGGCACCCTTTTCTTCCTTACCTTTCATTTCACCTTCCGGAGTAAACGGGAATTTTACAACGAAGTCCGGACCAGTAGGTTCATTGTCCATAACAAAGAAATTGTGGTTGTATACATCGGTTTCTATCATTGTCTTCCCTTTGTTTTCTAGCGTATGTTCAAGCACAAGCTCTGGTTTTCCCTTAATGAGCTTAACATTCTTAGAGTACTTGTATTGGTATTTGGCAGTCTTCAGCTCATGCACAAAATTTACTTCTGATGATTTTTTTTTGACTTTCCACTCCCCAGGTTCTAATATTTTGTATGGGGTCGTAAAAGCGTAACGCGGCTCATCTGGTTTTTCGAGAATCCCAACACCTATTCGAAGAAAGCCTTCGCCAACGTTAGCCTCTTCATATCCGATAGGATTAAACGAATCAACAGGACCCATAATCGCATCGTGCAAGGTTGGTTCATAGCGGTCGAACCATTTGCCGAAATAATTGTGCTCGTTATACTGCAGGTCATAGATCACGCCGCTCCAGTCGAAGCGTGTCCCCCGATAATAACCGTTGACTGCGTCTGGCAAATAAAGTTTAGCAGTGATCAACCCGTTTGAGATAGAAGCTTTGGGCGGCGGCTGATCGAGGCTGAGGAATATGCCGGCGAA
This sequence comes from Bacteroidota bacterium, assembly GCA_023412765.1. Lineage (GTDB taxonomy): Bacteria > Bacteroidota > Bacteroidia > Cytophagales > Cyclobacteriaceae > Chryseolinea. Next base: position 6,072 of record JAEZBX010000195.1, on the reverse strand, counting down.
GCAAAAAAGAACTGAGTATAAGTGGCGTCTCATGATCTGAAAAGGGCAGGTAAATACTGATCAACACGAAGATCGTGACCTTTTTTCAAATATTAACCTCCAGCCATTATTTTATCAAGAGCGATTTTTCCTTCTGGTGTAATACCCATGATCTCGGTTGCAACTCCTATTGTATCGTAGGTGTCGAAGAATTTCATTCGTGCAATGGGGTGATCCACTTCGCCCATGAGGGGATATCCTTGTTGAACCAAATCATTAACTACCTTTTCAAATCCGTTCACGGGTAGCCGGAAGGCTAAATGTTGCACGCCTCCTGCGGGATTTTTTGTAAGGTAGTCGTGGAACACACCTTGGCCGGAAAGCGGCTGAATAAGCTCAATAAAAGAACCACCGCTATAGACTTGGGTCGTCAATCCGTCACCGGGTACAACCTTGCCATAGTATTTTATTTTTAACTCTTCGGCGTTATAACGGTATGGCTGGGGAAACGTGACGCCTAAAGATTTCGCCAGGAAGTTTATTGTGGTCTGAATATTAGGTACCACCCATCCGATTTGCGCGAATTCAAGCTTGGCCAGGGTTTCTTCGATATTTCTCATGATAGCTTTTATGTATACTGTTGAGCAAACCTAACGAAGCTTGTACTGGACCGCAAGGATCATTGCGTCGATAAAGAGGTGTTTTACGACGATTTCATATAAGAAGGAGAGGATGCCCAAATTGTTTATTGAAAGTCTTGCATCATAAGATCAATTTTATCAAACAGTTCGCCAACTCCGAGCGCAGCCCACAGAATGAAAAGCGCCAGCAGTATTTTTAACACACCCGGAATCGACCTGCCTGTCTTCGCTTTAATTAGCGCATTTATTCGCGGGATAAATAGTAATGAAAGCATTGCAATAAAAATTCCGAAACCAGGGTCGTTGCCCCAAAACATATTGACTATCCCAATCAGCAAGGCTACTGCAGCAAACAGCAGGCTTAGTACCTTGTACAAGGCTGACGTATTCATTTTTAGTTCTGTTTCATGCGTCATTTTCAATTGTTTTTTAGTGTCGACCTAAAGATATTCAATCTGCTTTGAAATACAAAGTACTTTTTGTGGAAAATTACGCCTCTGCAACTGGTTAAATCATTTTCTTGGGAGGGATAAAAAATACATACAGGCGAGTAAACCTGCGGCAACCGAAAAGATGATTGCTATTACTTCCAGTCCGAATTTATCCGACATCCAACCGGCAAAGGCGGGTAGCAACGCCCCGCCTAACATTGCCATTGAAATTTGAAGACCAATTGCTGTGGCTGCGTGTTCTTTACCTATCCTTATCGGGGTTACGGAAATAAGACAGGGAAATACAGGTGCGACTGCTACTCCCAGAATTACAATTCCCAAAACTGTTGTAATACTCATATTGACGAGAAAAAGCAGCAGACCTGTCACAATACCTATCATAGCCCAGGAAAGAACATTTCTCACCGGTATAGTTGTTAAGACAATCCCAAAAAAAATTCTTCCAATGGTTAAGCTTCCCCAATAGGATCCTGTCAGTAGTCCTGCTCTTTCATCCGTGATACCGCGTGATTTGGTGAGAACTGTAAAAAGCCATTGGCCAAAACCTTGTTCCAATCCAGTATACAAAAAGAATATCATGACTGACACCCACACAATGGGAAGCCGCAATGTCTGAAAGTATTCTGAACTCGTGTGATGCTCTTCTCCTGAAGCAACGAGCCATCGTTTACGCGTCATGAAGAATAAAACTGCAAGAGAAATTTGGATGAATGCCACAACGACATAGCCATGGTACCAGTCAAGATCCATTGATAGCATCAACGTGACCAGTAGCGGTCCCGTGGTCGCGCCAATGCCATAGAAGGCATGCAGCCAGTTGACAGTACTCGCGCTGAATCTTGACGCAGCAAAAGTGTTGATAGACGAGTCTATGGCTCCACCTCCGGATCCCAGGAAGAAGGAGGCAACGATCATCACATACCATGTATCGACCAGCGCGTAGACGAGAAGACTACAGGCTGTTAAAAAGCAACTTATCGCCAGCAACATCCCAAGGGATATATGCTTCATAATTTTTCCACTGGTTGTGCTTGTCGAAAGATATCCGATGGTAAAGCCTATTAAAAGAATCCCCAAGTAGTCGAGCGGAACGTTGCTCCTGGTGCTCATAAAAGGCCAGGCTATACCCAGCAATCCATCGGGGAGGCCAAGGCTGATGAAAGCAAGGTAGGTTACTACAACGATGAGGATCGATGGTTTTATTCTTTTGTTTTGACCGATGTTGTCTAATTCCATCCCATGCAAATTAAGGCGACAAATTTTAAAATTGAGTTCAAATATTTTTCCAGGTCTTCGAATATCACTGTCAAAACAATGAGATGTAAATTTTCCTTTCCACAGGAAAGTTAATCCTACTTTGTCATCTTTCGAATGATATTCCCTTTAAAAGAACACGAACCAAGAAACATTGAATACCGATGGCTATCGGTACGAATGATGATGGATCGGGCCTAACCAGAAACGCTTTAACAAAAGGATGGATGTAAAAATCAATTTTCAAGAGTTTCCTAGCGGAGCCTGCGTTCTCATCCGCGGATTGTGCTACAAACAGGAGGCTCCTAGCGGTGCTAGTTAATCGACTTTTTAAATCTTTTTCGGCATAGACGTTCGGCCAAGGTCACGCTCGCACTCGCTCTCGATTGAATATCGCACAAACTTCGAAGCGCGCCCCTATACCTTATACCTCACATTATTCACTATTCGTTTTTCTAACTTGACGACGTAGAAATCACTTGCCTCCTAAGTTCAGATGGCTTACATTTTTCCTGAAGCTTCTTCCTATTGTGAGGATCTTACCTTCACCAATCGTCAGGGCTGACGCACCATAAGAACGGACATGTCCCGTGTTGACTATATATGACCGATGTATCTGGATAAAACGGTTGGGGGGAAGCGCAGATTGTATTTTTTGTATTGAAGAATAGGTGATGAAGAACCGATCTGGCATGTGGACTTTAACATAATTTCCCACGGCTTCGAGATATAAAATTTGATCAAGTGCGATGCGGACTTTTTGACGATCCACGCTGATATCGATAAACTTTGACTCTGACTCAGATGCCTTCACAATCATTTGCCTTGCCTTATCCATCGCTTTGATAAATCGATCGAAAGAAAACGGTTTTCGAAGGTAATCTGTCACCGAGAGTTCAAATGCCTCAACTGCATATTGGCTGTAAGCCGTTGTTAAAATAATCGCAGGCGTTCTTTTCAGCGACCTGACAACTTCCATTCCTCCAAGCTGGGGCATTTCAATGTCAAGCAATAGAACGTCGATATTGTTGCCGTTCAAAAATTCCAGCAACGGTCCGCCATCATTAAACACGCCGACAAGACGACAATATGTTAAACGGGCGAGGTAATTGACTAATAAGTCACGAGCAAGTTTTTCATCATCAGCGATTACGCAATTGAGAAGCATTTTTACTTTTATTTAAATGGAGCTCTGCTACGAACATCTCTCCAACTATTTCAGTTTTGATCGCAAACTCTTCACCATAAATTATTTTTAGTCGCGATCGTAGATTTGCGAGACCGCTTCCTGTTTCTGCTGTGACTTTCCTGTATGATGGTAGCGAATTAACGACTTTGTAATATATGCGGTGACCATCCTCCCATAAATTTACGCTGATGCAAGAAGAATGTGTGTTGTCGGCTACTCCATGCTTGAACGCATTCTCCAGAAAGGGAGATAACACGAGGGGAGGAATCGAAACTTTATCTGGTGAGGCGATAGCGGATGTTATGTCGGTTTTTACGCGATCCTGATAGCGCATTTGTTCAAGAGACATATAATTTTTTATAAAATTGATTTCGTTTTCTAAGTTCACCCAGTCGCTGCCGTTCTGATCTGTTACGTAATGCATTAGCTCGGAAAGTTTTAATATCATGTTGGGTGCCTGCTCCGATTTTTGTACTGCAAGACTATAGATACTGTTTAGCGTATTAAAGAAAAAATGGGGCTGCAATTGTTGTTTTAGTAAATGCAAGTTTGCTCTCAGGTTCTGTTGAACGATCTGATTATTTTGATCTTTTTGTTCGAGCCAACTGAGGATCATAACCAAGGTAAGCGAAAACAGCATCGGCGAAGTTAAGTATGTCATCCGTTTCGTGATTCTTTCCCAATCAAAAAATGATTCACCCGGTGAGAGTACCATCAAATTTTCCGGAAGGATATAGTGTAGATATGCATTATGTAACATCGTCCCAATAAAAATTAAACAGATAGTCATCAACGCGAAAGACACATATCGCTTTCTTAACAAAAAGCGTGGAAGAAGAAACCCGAGGCATGTGTAAACTAAAATTAACTTAAAAGGGAGTAACGTAATTTCTCTGATTAAACTTTCGCCGAAAGACATATCCTGGTTTCGCCACAAGAGTGCATAGGTGAGTAAATAAAGGCACCACAAGACAATATGCGCGACTGGTTTCACCATAGTGTTGTCCGCATAAATTAATTGAATTATTACAGCTGAATAATTTTCTTTGGATAATTTATACGAGCAGCCTGTTTAGCCTTGTTAATAGCGAGATTTTTTATGTGGTATACCAAGGGATTGTCGTTTATCCTGAAATAAGTGTCGTCGATATAAAAATATTAATCCTCGAGGATCTCACGTTTTTAGCCGGATAACTTTATCCGAAAAATTCTTTCTATGAAACTCATCCTTACACTCATTGCCATGTTTGTTTTTCTTACAGGTTATGGTCAATCAGATTTATCGATCAAACGCGTTACCGTTACTGTCGATGGTTACCCGACACTGTCACCTGATGGGATGACCATTCTGTTTGAATCTGATCGCACCGGGAACTCCGAAATTTACACTATGAATGTCAATGGTACTGGTATCACACAGATGACTTTCAACGATAGCAATGATGATAGCCCCATATGGTCACCGGATGGAAAACTGATTGCATTTGCTTCGGTGCGGGATGGAGACAGTGAGATCTATGTGATGGATAGCAATGGACAAAATCAAAAGCGTCTCACCAAATCCCCCGGCGACGACAGTCATCCAAAATTTTCTCCCGATGGACGGCGTATAATCTTTAATTCTGCTCGCACCACTGGTGATGTTTCGATCGACTGGGGAAAGCAAACGCATGAAATTTTTTCAATGAGCATAGATGGGTCTGATGTCCGGCAACTTACCCAAAATAAAACCGTCACCACGTACGCGTCGTTTTCCCCAGATGGGAAAAAGATCGTTTTCAGAAAAGTAATTGACGGTTCTGGGTTTAACTGGGACCTAACAACGCATACGCGCAATTCGGAGGTATTTGTACTGGACATTGCATCTGGAGAACAAATCAATTTATCAAACAGTCCTGCCTATGATGGCTGGCCGGTTTGGACTCCCGATGGCCGCATTGTTTTTGCATCCAACCGAAATGGAATCCCCTCGCGCAGTGCTTTGTATATCGTGAATGCCAACGGCACCGGGTTGAAACAGATCACGGATTCTAAGTATTCATACAATCAACATTCGATATCGCCAGATGGGAAATTTATTCTTGCCGAACGCAACGCTGAGTCGTTCGCGGGTATCGATATGATTGAGTTCAAAGAGTAATTTCTTGCAGATCTTAATGCAGCGGTTAAGCTTCATCAGTTTAAAAGATACCTCGATGTAATTTGATCCCCCACCTCATCAGCGCTATCGTGATTTGCTTATATAATCGAAGCTCGTTGAACTGACGAATATTCTGCTGATATTTATAGCAAAATCATATTTCCATGCTCAGGTATTTGCTGGTAACATTCTTCCTTACTTTTGTATTCCCCAACGTTCACGCTCAGACTATCTTCCCACTCCGCATAAGCGATGACAAGCGATACCTTGTAGACCAACAAAACAATCCCGTTCCTATTCTTGGCCGCACTGCCTGGTTAATTATTTCTCAATCCGAAAAAGGGTATCAGCAATTTATTGAGAACACGTTAACGCTTGGTTACAATGCCATAGAGTTTGCAGCGATCACACATTGGC
>JAEZBX010000193.1 GCA_023412765.1 Bacteroidota bacterium | reverse complement strand
TTAAACGAGCCTGGATCTCCCCTAGCTTGTTAATAATTATCGGAGGAACATCTCTAAGACTTCTGTCAACCCTAGGAGGATTTGCAAGCTCGATAAGTTTGTCAACATATAGCTGTTGCAAATTTCGTCGATAACTGCTGATGGTATCATATGTCTGAAGCTCCTTCCACATGGCATTATCCAGGTCATCAATGAAGTTGATTATGGGATATGCCTTCTTGCCATAGAGCACCTGGGCATCGGCCATCTTTGCAAGGTTGGACGGCTTCAGCAAACTGCTTAGCACCATGTTTTGCGACCTCGTGATAATTTGTGTTGGGGATTTTCCTATTCGTGTTAAGATTGCTGTGTCTAACAACCAGGTCGGCGTTGTAAAAATATGACGAGTGAGAAAATCCATTGATTCCCACTGTAATTCAACTGGCACCACATTGTAAACTGGTCCAGGTTGATCAGATGACTTAACTGTTTCGTACATGCCGCCCACATACGCCATCGCATGACCCAGGTAATAATCAAACTGATTGATAACCGCATTATACATCTGGTTCAGACTGCGATAACTATCATGGCCCTGAAAAGTCCAGTTTATCAAGTTAGGCACAACGCGTTGTAGATTACGGATTCCATATTCGCCAGCCTTCATCGCATTATCGCCAAGGTCTTCGGTCTGTGTACGGGGATCGTCAGTGGTAAACTCAGATCCAAACCTTAGCTTGTCATTCTGAAGTCTGTCAACAACCCAATCGTTCATTACCACAATTTCCTGGTCGGCATTCTTCGCCTCCGGAAAGAGCCTGTATCCCCACTCAATAGCCCAATGGTCATAAATGCCTATCCTGCTTATCAATCCCCGTTCCCCTACACTATCCTGGGGCTGAGCAACATAATTAAAACGAGCATAATCCATAATGGATGGGGTATGACCATTAGCTTCAAGCCAGACCCGATCACGAAGTTTTTCTACCGGTACAGACGAACTTGCTGCAAAATTGTGGGTAAGCCCCAGGGAGTGACCCACTTCATGAGAGGCAACGGACCGTATAAGCTGTCCCATCAGATCGTCGTCAAACTGCATTTTCTGCGCTCGCTTATCAAGCGGACCGCATTGAACCATATACCACTCACGCAGTATAGACATAAGGTTGTGATACCAGTTTATGTGGCTCTCAAGAATTTCACCGCTTCTAGGATCGGTAATAATCGGACCAGCGGCGTTAGCAAACGACGATGGTTTGTACACGATGGCAGAATGTCGGGAATCTTCCAGGCTCCAGTTTGGGTTCTCTTGTTCGGTAGGGGCCTCTCTCGCCTGAATGGCATTCTTGAAGCCAGCTTTTTCAAAAGCTGGTTGCCAGTCGGTAATACCGGCGATCAAGTACGGCACCCATTTCTTCGGTGTTGCTGGATCGATATAATATACAATTGGTTTCTGCGGCTCCACCAATTCGCCGCGGAGGTATTTTGCCATGTCCTCAGGCTTCGGTTCCAATCGCCAACGTTTTATATAGCTCACGACCTTCACGCCTTGGGGATTTGCATCATAGTCTGTATAACGCTCCGTGAAGTATCCTACCCTCCTGTCTGAATACCGCTTCCGCATTGGCACCCTAGGGAGTAATACGAGCGATGTATTTAATTCCAACGTAAAGGCATTGTTTGTAACGGAGTGCCTATAGGTTTTTATTGTTCGTATTTCAACATTCAAGGGAAAAGACCTGATATCCTTGATGTAACTTGTATTGGAAACAAGACTTCCGACGCGCATTGTTTTCTTCGACGCTGAACTAAAGAACAATACGTCATTGTCGCCATTAATATAGTCGGTAATCTCGAACACACTACCCTTACCGTTGGGGCTATACGCTCCAATTCCAAAGGCAGCCACAAGAGGCTGCAGGTTGGACCGCATTACGGCACTGAACATCGCATCGGTGCTGTCACCTGGATTTTCATCGAATGTAATTCGTCGAAGAAATAATTTAGAACCGGGTCCCTTCTCAAACCGGATAACTGTTGAGCCTACCTGATCACCTGCATAACCTGTGTATTCGGGACGTATGCCTGCTGCACCCTGGGCTATACGCGATACAACCAGAATGTCCCTGCCGAGCAGGGTATCTGGAATTTCAAAATAATAATCGTCCTCTACCTTGTGTACCGTAAACATCCCTGTCCGTGTGATGGCGCTGGATTTTATAAGGTTATTATAGTTCCTAGGACCGGATGATTGCTTATTACCGGCCGGAACCGACGATGGCGTCTCTTTTTTCGACGTGTCCTGCGGCGTTAGAACCGCTTCAGGGCGTGTTGGAGTTTGTGCGAACGAAGGTTGAAGAAGTACGACTAAGAAAAAAATACAGATAAACCGCATTAGCCAATGTTAGTTCAAAATTCTATCAGGACTTAGAAAAGTAACCAAATTTTCATAAACAAGTTCCCCAGGAGGCATCCAAATCCCCGGTCGGTCATTTTCTTCTTTCAAAAGCCATCAGCCTCTTTAGATGCGAAAGGGCCCATTTTTCACATCCGTGGGGATTTCTCCACAAGAAGTTATCTCATTATCTTAAACGCACCTGCCTATTCGCTATTTCACGGTGGCATGATTTTGCAAACTCATTCGATGCATCAACCAAAAAAGTTATGGAAAGAACGAAATTAAATACCGACACGGTTGCAACGCTCAACGATTTGATAAAAATCAACAACGATCGTATTAGAGGTTACGAAAAAGCTATCGAAAATACTGATTCGATGGAGGCGGAACTAAGAACGCTCTATTCCCGAATGATTGAAGAAAGTTACGGATACAATCGCGAACTATCTGATCTAGTTGCCCGACTTGGTGGGGAGCCCGCAACGGATACGACAGTACCGGGAAAAATCTATCATGCATGGATGGATGTTAAAGCCACATTCAGTGGAAATGATACTAAGTCCATCTTGTCAGCATGTGAATACGGCGAAGATGCAGCCCAAAAAGCGTACTCTGAAGCTATTGATATCAGTACCGCGCTTACTCCGGAAGCCAATGAGTTGATCCTTAGACAAAAGTCACTGCTAAAAGGATCCCACGACCTGGTCCGACAATTCCGTGACCAGTATGCTGAGGCAGAGTGACGGTAGAAATTCAGTGAATGACTCGCCGCTGCCTTAGAGAAGGATTAACCCAAAAAGGCATTCGGCCTAAGCAAAACAATTTGTTGGCATTATTTTTTAACAACTATGCGGGGCTTGCGATCCAATCCGTGATAGGGATAGTTTGTGTTATCCCGGAGAAGATACTTAAGCACATAACAACATATTTTACCAACAATTTGGGGATAATCCTCTACAAATGGCCGCAGAACCAATAACCAGGGTATAACCATGAAAAGTGCACACGTGCCGTTGACGACTCCAATCCTTTTTCTAATTTTTAACCGGCCTGGCGTCACAAAACAAGTTTTTAGTGCAATCCGGGATGTGCAGCCAACTCGATTGTATATCGCAGCAGATGGTCCCAGGACTGGCATCCCTAACGAAGCAGAGAATTGCCGCATGGCAAGGGAGGCAGCTTTGGCTGTTGACTGGGATTGTGAAGTAAAAACACTTTTCCGAAATGAAAACCTGGGATGCGGTCGCGGCGTCTCAAGTGCGATTACCTGGTTCTTTGAACACGAACCCGAGGGAATTATTTTGGAGGACGATTGCTACCCCTCCGCAGATTTTTTCCCCTTCTGCACCGAATTGCTGGAACGTTATCGCAATGACAAAAGGATTATGGCGATAACAGGAACGAACCTCGTTCCTGAGCATCAGCGTTCCAATGAATACTCCTACTCATTTTCGAACCATAATAATATCTGGGGCTGGGCGAGCTGGCGCCGCGCCTGGGATTTGTATGATTATGAGATGACTAATTATAAGAAAATCAAGGAGCTTGGCTATCTAAAAAACAATTTTAGCTCACAATATGAATACGACTATTTTCTTTGGGTTTTTGAGCGGACATTTTTGTATCCGTCAATAACGTGGGACTACCAGTGGGAATTTGTAAGGCGGATAAATTCAGGGCTGACAATCCAACCACAAAAAAACCTGATATCAAACCTGGGCTTCGGTCATGATGCCACCCATACTAAGAATCCGGGTGATAAGTCGGCCCGTCTAAAACTTGAACCGTTGCAATTTCCATTGAAACATCCAGAATATGTTTTAGTGGACGCTGAAGCTGATAAGATTGCATTCATTGAACATTACACCAACTTATCGACTCGATTGAAGTCAGCCGTAAAAAGCTTGCTTCCAAAGGCAGTCAAGGAAAGACTGTTCGACTTATCGATAGAACGTTTTGCTCAATCGCATAAGCTTCCGGTCAATCCTCCAAAGGCAAACAATCATCAAAAGAATCACGAGAAAGTAGAAAGCTATTCATCGGCCGATATTTGAAAAGGGATGATACCGTTAACCACTATAAGGCTATACGTTCGCAGGGCGATGTTGCGAAATATGGCTGCACTCACGCTTCTGTGGTGCGCGGCATGCGGTTCCGGTGGTGACAAGAACACAAAACTTCCCGATAGGGATACCGCGTCGGTTCAACTGGTACACGATTCACTGCCCCCTCCCTATGCGACAAAATCTGTAAAGAACTATAGCAAAGTCATTGGATGGCCAGACGACCAGGTTCCCTCAGCACCACCAGGCTTTACGGTGACAAAGTTTGCTGAAGGATTACAAAATCCCAGATGGCTTTACGTCACGCCAAACGGAGATATCCTGGTTGCGGAATCAAAGACTGAAAGCAAGGGGATTAAAAAGGTAGCTGAAAAAATTTCCGGTAAGGCCGAATCGAAGGGTACATCGGAGAATGCGAATCGCATCCATTTGCTCAGAGACAAGGACAACGACGGCAAGCCCGAAGTTCAACAGGTCTTATTGCGCGAGTTAAATCAACCTTTTGGTATGTTGGTTATTGGCAATTTGCTTTACGTAGCAAATACCGATGGTTTGCTACAATTCCCTTATAATCCAGGTCAGACCCAGATTAAGGCAGAGGGAAAAAAAATCGTCACGCTTCCTGCTGGAGGATACAACAATCACTGGACGCGTAACATCATAACAAACGCCGATACATCGAAAATCTATATATCTGTTGGCTCCGGTAGCAATATCGCTGAGCATGGAATGGAAAACGAAGTAAGAAGAGCGAACATACTTGAAGTAAATCCTGATGGCTCTGGCGAAAGGATTCTCGCTTCTGGATTACGAAACCCTGTGGGAATGGCACTCGCTCCTGGTACCAATGAATTGTGGACCGTCGTAAACGAAAGGGATGAACTTGGGGATGAACTGGTACCTGATTATCTCGTACAAGTTAAGGATGGTGGATTCTATGGATGGCCCTACGCCTACTTTGGTCCTAATGAAGACCCCCGCCTCAAGGGACAGGAAAGAGAACTGGTCAGAAACACCATCGTACCTGATGTTGCACTCGGCGCGCATACCGCTTCGCTTGGACTAGCATTTTATGATAAGGAAATGTTCCCTGATAAATACCGTGGTGGTGCATTTATCGCCCAGCATGGTTCGTGGAATCGTTCGGAACTCAGCGGGTACAAAGTTGTGTTCGTACCTTTCAAGAACGGCAGACCTTCAGGTCCTCCTGAAGACTTCCTTACGGGGTTTATTGCCAACCAAAGCGAGAGCGAAGTGTACGGGCGCCCAGTTGGAATTGCAGTACTCCAGGACGGCTCAATGCTTGTAGCAGATGATGCAAGCAATGTGATCTGGAAAATTCAGTTTCAACGATAGCCTTTAATTCCTCGTATTTATTTTTATACCTTCCAGTATGAAAAACTCCAACTACATTCCAGAAGGCTTTAGCACGTTGACTCCAATGTTAGCTGTTCGAGACGCAGCCAGAGCAATTGAATGGTATAAGAACATATTTGGCGCAACAGAAACTAGCCGCTTGACTGATCCGAATGGAACAATAGCACACGCCGAGCTGCGAATTAGCGATAGCGTAATTATGCTGGCTGAAGAACATCCCGACTACAACAAAAGTCCCAATACTCTTGGCGGCACTTCCATTATTCTGAATTTGTACGTTCCAGACGTAGACCAACTCGAAAAGATTGCGCTTGACAACGGTGCGAAATCGATCTTTCCTGTACAAGACCAGTTCTATGGAGATCGGGCAGGCAGAATACAAGATCCCTTTGGTCATATGTGGATCATCTCAAAACACATTCGCGATGTTACTCCTGAGGAGATGCAGCGTCAGATGACAGAGAGCCCGAATTAATTACTTTCGATACTTGTGACTGCATATGAGCAAAAGGCCATGGATGAGTTGGCCGCGTGGCAACGGGAAATGAAATTGCTTCCCTCCCTTGTCGGAGACCTGGCAAAACGTTTTCAGAACCGTGTTAATCGTATCATACCGGAAAAAATTCACAAGGCTGTTACGGCGGCAATTAAACAAATGGTCCGCGCTGTGATCTTCGGATCAGAATATACAACGTCTGCCCCATTGGCTGACGGCACCCTGGAGGAACGTGAAAAAAAGGCCAGAAAAAGCATCAACATTTATAAGAACACCGCCGCCACTGAAGGCGCCATTACTGGGTTCGGAGGTGTTCTTCTCGGACTCGCAGATTTTCCATTATGGCTTACATTAAAGATGAAATTGCTTCATGAAATAGCCACGGTCTATGGATTCGACGTCAGTGAATACAAGGAACGCATCTATATTCTTCACATTTTCCAGATAACATTTTCCGGACAAAAGCACCGTAACAAAATCATCCGCATCCTTGAAAACTGGGAGGATGAACAGGAAAATCTTCCGGAGGACATCAGCCAATTCGATTGGCGAACTTTTCAACTTGAATACCGTGACTACATTGACATTGCTAAGCTTCTTCAACTGGTTCCATTTATTGGCGCGCCGGTTGGCGCCTATGTCAATCATCGACTCACAGAAAAGTTAGGCAAGACAGCTATGAACGCATACCGATTGCGTTGGACTAAACACAAACTATTGAATTAAGTCTACCACTCTCTTGCAGACTTGTATATTGACACATGGCAAAGTCAAAATTTTCGAAAGCGAAACTAACCGGCAACAGGCTAAAATGGTATGAAATCGTTTTTGAGTCCGATACTGTTAATGGCCGGTTATACAATGTTGGACTTCTAATTTGCATTGTCGGTAGTGTGATCGTCGTCGCATTGGAAAGTCTTCCAGAAATTTCTCCTATGATGTCTGCCTGGTACGTTGGCCTTGAATGGTTCTTCACCATTTTGTTCACATTCGATTACATCATGCGCATCTGGATCGTTAGTAACAAATCAAAATACATTTTCAGTTTTTTCGGAATTATCGATCTCCTTTCAATTCTTCCCACATACCTGGGACTATTCCTCGTTGGTGCACAGTCGTTAATGGTGATAAGAAGTATTCGGTTGATTCGCATCTTCCGGATATTCAAACTTTCAAGATACGTTGGCGAAGGTCAGATCCTGGCTACGGCATTGAAGTCAAGCAGGCACAAGATCATCGTATTCCTTGTGACGGTTCTAACCTCTGTAATCATAACCGGTACATTGATGTATCTCATCGAAGGTCCGCAACACGGTTTCACCAGCATCCCTAAAAGTATTTATTGGGCCATAGTTACGATGACGACTGTGGGATACGGCGACATTGCACCGCAGACAGCACTAGGCCAGACGTTGGCTTCATTTATCATGATTCTTGGATACGGCATTATCGCAGTGCCAACGGGTATAGTATCCGCAGAAATGGTCTCACAGAAAAATAAACAAATTACTACGCAGGTTTGTCCGAACTGCCTCAAAGAAGGTCACGATGCAGATGCAGTGCATTGTAAATTTTGCGGGTCCCACTTGAATTGATCACTCGACTGAAGGCTGGAAAAAAAAGCCCACCGGATTTGGTGAGGTGTTTCTGAACCCCATAAGACAAGTTTTGAGCTGCCGCCATCCGCAACCTTCCTCTGTTAACCTGCTTTTTGGGCGAGGGCCCCGAAAATTCGGGGATGAGGCCTGATTTTGTATGTAGGCTTCACTCGGTATTGTTTAAATTGTTAGGTTCAGCAAACGTGTCCCAAACCCGAGTGGGATTTGACTGCAACTTAGGCAAAACACTTTTAAGCCGCACCATTGACAAAAACGTATTTTTTGCTACACAAGGTGCTGAGAGTTAAATGTTAATAGTTATTAGTTATTAGGTCTGGCTCAGCTAATTGTGCCAGGACAATCTATTGGATCATATTGCCAATATCGCCACGAAATGGTGTCGACAAGACCTACACTCCACTATTAACAAATAACTAATAACTATTAACTATTTTGCCGCCAATATGAATTCAAAAATAAACTTCACACCGGGTCCATCGCAGCTATATTTTACCGTAGAAGGGCACGCGCGAACAGCTTTCCGCGATGGCATCCCAACCCTATCACACAGAAGCAAGGCATTTGAGAAGATTTTTCAAGAGGCTGTAGAAGGATTGCGCGAATTGCTTGGACTTCCTTCAGATTATCACATTTTTTTCACAGGCTCTGCCACAGAAATATGGGAACGATCGATCCAAAACCTGGCTGATGAAAAATCATTTCATCTCGTCAATGGCTCTTTCTCAAAACGATTCTTTGAAATCGCTGCTCAACTGGGAAAATCTCCGGAAAAAATAGAAGTTGCCAACGGTGAAGGGTTCGATGAGATCATAAATATTCCGAACGACACAGAACTGATCGCGATCACGCAGAATGAGACGAGTACCGGCGTGTCTGTCCCGCTCGATTTGATCTACAACTTAAAGATCCAAAACCCGCATTCCATTATGATAATTGATGCGGTGTCATCACTTCCGTTCCCGGCATTCGATTACACCAAGTTGGACTCAGTATTCTTCTCAGTCCAGAAAGGCTTTGGCCTTCCTGCCGGCCTGGGCGTATGGATGGCAAATGACCGATGTATCTCCACCGCGGAAGTACTTCAATCGAATGGAAGCCAGATCGGAACTTATCACTCACTTCCGTCGATGAAAGCGTTCGCCAACAAGAACCAAACGCCAGAGACACCAAACGTACTGGGGATTTACCTGCTGGCAATGGTCGTTAAGGATATGCTGAGGCGTGGAATCGAAACTATAAGGCGAGAAACCGATTATAAGGCCGCCTTGCTTTACCACGCTCTTGAAAACCATAGTGAGTTCAAGCCATTTGTTAAAGATCCACAGAACAGGTCAAGGACGGTGATCGTGGCTGAAACTGGCAACCACACGGAAGAATTAACCCGTAAACTGATAGAGAGAGGAATGCAGCCCGGTGATGGATATGGGTCAGCCAGGAAATCTCAGCTGCGATTCGCCAATTTTCCAACGCATTCTAAAGAGCAATTCGAGTTACTTGTAGATACTCTGAGCTAACTCATTTTAATTGAGATACTTAAGGATTATCTTCAAGGATTTAAACCTTTGGCTCAAAGGCAAGTCTAACTTCCATATTCTTATTCTTCTTGGAAGACGAGGAACTGTTAAGCAAGATTCGGAATCCCGATACCCGAAATTATGGGTTCAATTTGCTCGTGCGCGAGTATCAAAAGCGCGTTTACTGGCATGTTCGAAAAATGGTTATCGATCATGATGACGCCGACGACCTGACCCAGGAGGTTTTTATTAAAGTTCATCGATACATCGACAATTTCCGTGAGGATGCAAGTCTCTTTACCTGGATTTACAGAATTGCAACCAACGAATGCCTTACCTTTCTCCAACGGAAAAAACGGAGATTCTTCCTCCCTATAGGCGACGTTGAGACCGAACTAAATGCAAAACTAGAGACTAGTACAGGCCTGTCGGGCGATGACATCCAGCTCAAGCTCCAAAAAGCGTTGCTGAAACTTCCCGATAAACAACGAATGGTCTTCAACATGAAATACTTCGATGACCTCCCCTACGAGCGGATTTCGGAAATAACAGACACAAGCGTGGGCGCGCTAAAGGCGAGCTATCATCACGCTGTGAAAAAGATCGAGGATTTTCTATCACAATGATTAAACTATTAGACGAAAGAAAGGTCAAATGAATATGAAAAAGCTGGAAGACATACCGAAGAAAAATCCTTTCGAAGTTCCTGAAGGATACTTTGAAAAGCTTCCGACAACTATTCAGGCGCGAGTCGCCAACGAAAGCCAGCGGTCGAATCCTGCTTACAGATTCGTGCTTCAATTTGCGATTCCAGTTGTTGCCATCCTGGTGGCTGTTGGTGTCTTCTGGATTGGTAGCCCAAGCTCGGATATCAGTGCTGAATCCATATTAGCATCAATACAGACTGAGGATCTTGTAGCCTATTTGAAGGACACCGACTTTACAACAGAAGAATTACTGGATGCAATTGAACTGGACGTTGAAGATGCTAATCAGATCGAAGAAGCCGTATTTGAATTTCAGATGGATGACACGGACATAGAAAGTATACTAAACGAAATTGAACCATAGTCGATTATCATATGAAAGATCTTATCAAAATCTTTTTTCTCGTTCTCTTTGCTATTTCTGCAGCGGCGCAGGACGATGACAATCTTCCGCAACAAGAGCCTAAAGTCCGCGAAAAGATTGAGGCCGCCCGAATAGCATACATCACGGACCAACTTGAATTGACTCCGGAGGAAGCTGAAAAATTTTGGCCGATATACCGCGAGTTTGCGCAAAAGCGCCGGGATATCAGGCGTGAAATAAGAGAGGCTGGTCGTAATGCTGAGCCGGGCAAGTCGGACCAGGAAATTGTCGACCAACAATTTAAGGCCAAGCAAAAAGAGCTTGATCTCGAAAAAGATTATTCAGGCAGGCTCTTGAAAGTGATATCAGCACAAAAACTGCGATCACTTCCCCAGGCTGAGCGCAAATTCAGACAAATGCTCATTGACCAGATACAGCGTCGTCAAATGCAGCAGGAGCGACAACAGAATTTAAGAGATCGTAACCAAAGGCAACTACAGCAACGAAACAATTGATGGCGTAAAAGAATACTTGATGCGTCGGTCCAGGTTACTGTTCTTAACCATCTTGCTGAATTCACCCTGTTACCTTTCATCAGGGCAGGATTCGGATTCTACGCTGCTTTCACAGGTAGATACGGAATTGTCTTTTGATGACTCCCTTGCTATCTTCAATCTGATCGATAGTCTTTTGGAGCATGCAGATGTAGAGGGCTCACAACTTGCCTTACGCCTTACCTACAACAGCAACGTGATGTCTACTGGCAGAACACTCGGGATCCAGAATTTTGGGCTTGCACCCGGAATCTCTTATTATCATAAAACCGGGCTATACGCAGATCTGTCAGGATATTGGAGCAAGGACTTTGACCCGTCGTATTATCTTACGATAGCTTCCATCGGATATATGCGAAGCTTCTCTGAAAGGTTCTCGATACTTGCGGGCTACGACAGATATTTTTACAGATTCGATGGAGACGGGTATATTCCCTACAGCAATTCGTTATCTATCTCTCCTTCGCTGGACTTCAAGCCCGTATCGATAACAGCATCCTACTCTTTTTATTTTGGTGATTCCAAAGCGCATCGCATTATGCCTGGAGTAAATCTTATTCTGGAGAAAAAAAATCTTCTGAATCTCGAGCGCGTCGCCATCAATCCCGCATTTTTTATTTTGTTAGGAGATGGGACTGTGACTACACTGGAATATACTCCACCAAAATCGGTGGCAGAGGCTATCGAGAACTTTAAGAAATATGGAACACGGTTTGGCGTTTCCCTTCACGACAAAAATGTTTTTGGAATAATGAACTACGCCGTTAGCATTCCAATTACCGTGAATCATAGGAATTGGGGATTTGCCTTCTCTTACACGTACAATGTTCCGAAAGCATTGCCTGGTGAACCGCTTTTATTGTCAGAAAGTAGCTATGTAACGGGGAGTATTACCTATTTCATAGCACTAAAGCGGAATAAATTGGCTTTGTAAAATAAGGCCCTTTCAATATTTTGCAATCCTAACGAAACCCGTGGGAATGCATAAACTCAATGTTCTTTTCTTTCTTCTTGTAACGCAGATTGCAACTTCTTATTCGCAAGATTTCAGGTGGCAGCAACGTGTTGAATATGTGATGGACGTAAAGCTCGATGTAAAAACGCACAAGCTCACCGGCACGCAAAAACTGACTTATCACAACAATTCGAAAGATACCCTTACCAAGGTGTATTATCATCTTTACTGGAACGCGTTTCAGCCCGGAAGTATGATGGACGTAAGATCCCTGAATATAGCCGATCCCGACGCGCGCGTTGGGAACCGCATCTCCCAGTTAAAGGATGATGAGATCGGATATCAACGCATCGTTAACCTTAAACAGGATGGGAAAGATGTTAGCCATCACGTTGACGGTACCATATTGGAAGTAACGCTTTCAAAGGGATTGATGCCTGGGTCGAAAACTGTCTTCGACATGAAGTTTGAAGCGCAGGTACCTATTCAAATCAGGAGGTCTGGAAGAAATAACAAGGAGGGTATCGCCTACTCGATGACACAATGGTATCCCAAGATGGCAGAATACGATCATCAGGGTTGGCATGCGTATCAATATATAGCCAGGGAGTTTCAAAGTGTTTGGGGAGACTTCGACGTGAAGATAACTATCGATGGTAAACATATTATTGGTGGTACTGGGTTACTTCAAAACGCCGATAAGATCGGCTACGGTTATGAAAAACCAGGGACCTCCATAAAGGAACCTTCCGGAGATTTGACGTGGCACTTTATCGCTAAGAACGTAATTGATTTTGCATGGGCAGCTGATCCAGATTATGCGCACGACCGTGTTAAAGTTCCCAATGGTCCAGAACTTCACTTTTTTTACCAGAAGGGTGACAAGACTACAAACAATTGGAACAAGCTTCAGGAATATGCCGTGAAGTTTTTTGAATTCATGAACAAAACTTTTGGCAAGTATCCTTACGAAAGCTATTCCATTATCCAGGGAGGTGATGGCGGAATGGAATATCCGATGTGTACGTTGATTTTGGGTGAGGGATCACTTCAAGGACTGGTAAGCTTATTCGCACATGAAGCTGCTCATAGTTGGTATCAGGCGGTAGTCGCTAACAATGAAGCGCTATATCCCTGGATGGATGAAGGATTTACCGACTTCGCGCGCAACGAAGCAATGGCAGAATTATTTAACGTTCCAAAGAGTTCCGCTCATCAGGGTAGCTATCGCTCCTATTTTGGTTTGATCGACCGTGGATTGGAAGAACCCATCAGCCAACATGCGGATCATTACAACACCAATTTAGCCTATAAAGTAGCAGCGTATTCCATGGGTACAGTTTTTCTGGAGCAGATGAAATATATCATCGGTCAGGAAAACTTTTACAAGGGAATGCGCCGGTATTATGACACATGGAAATTCAAACATCCTGAACCCAATGATTTTATTCGCGTGATGGAAAAAGTGTCGGGTCTTCAACTTCAATGGTACATGCGCTACTGGGTGAACACCACCAAAAAAATTGACTATGGTGTAAAGAACATAATCGAAAATGCAGGATCTACCTTTATTGTATTGGAACGCGTGGGCGATTTTCCGATGCCTGTTGAGTTGGTCGTTACTTTTAAGGATGGATCAAAACAGATGTTCTACATACCCACCAACGAAACCTTGGGGAACAAGCCTATTGATGATCAGACAATAGAGCGTGTGGACCTTCAGGCCTGGCCTTGGGTTTATCCTACCTATACGCTAAACATCCAACACAAGGCTGACGATATTGTTGGTATTGAAATCGATCCCTCGATGCGCATGGCTGATGTTGAAAGAAAAAATAACTTAATAGATCTCTCCAAAGGAATTCAGGCATATCGCGATCGAACTAAATAATTCACGGTATCGAGTCTGCAAAGACACAAGGAAGTGTTGGCTTTAACCCGCGCACTTTTTAGATTTATGCCCGCATGACCACAGATGAAGCTAAGAAAGAGATTGAGGCACTGACAGCCGAAATCAATTATCATAACGACCTGTACTACCAGAAAAGTCAAAGCAAGATCAGCGATTACGAGTTTGATCAGCTCCTGGAGAGATTGATTGCCCTCGAAAAGCAATTTCCACAATTCAAAAATCCTGACTCCCCAACCCAACGTGTAGGCGGAGTTATAACCAAGGAGTTTGCCACGGTATACCACAAGTATCCCATGCTCTCACTTAGTAATACCTATAGCCAAAAGGAACTGGAAGAGTTTGATGCGCGTGTGGCAAAGGGGTTGGAAGGCGAGCCTTACGAATATTTCTGCGAGCTGAAGTTCGACGGAGTATCGATCAGCCTGACTTACGAAAAAGGTAGACTTACCAGGGGTGTTACACGAGGAGATGGTGTTCGCGGTGATGATGTCACCACCAACGTAAAGACCATTCGCAGTATTCCGCTTAAGATTACAGGCGATGTTATACCTCCCGTTTTCGAAGTGCGCGGTGAAGTTTTCTTATCCAAAGATGTTTTCATACAATTAAACAAAGAACGGGAGGATATCGGCGAAGAGCGATATGCTAACGCCCGTAATACAGCTTCCGGTACAATCAAAATGCAGGATTCCACGGAAGTGGCGAGAAGAAAACTGGATTGCTTTGTTTACTATTTGATGGGTGACGAAACAGGTCTGGATACGCATGAAGAAAGTATCCATAAACTGGAAGGATGGAAGTTCAATGTATCCCCCACTTACAAGAAGTGTAAAAATATTTCCGAAGTACTGAAATACATCAACGACTGGGAAACAAAACGACTGGACCTTCCGCTTGAAACGGACGGCGTTGTCATAAAAGTCAACAATCTTGAACAGCAGCAACTGTTAGGATATACGGCAAAGAGCCCCCGTTGGGCCATCGCTTATAAGTACAAAGCGCAGAACATGAGCACCCGCCTGAATGGGGTTACCTACCAGGTTGGAAGAACGGGTGCGGTTACCCCAGTTGCTGAACTTGAACCAATCTTTCTCGCAGGCACTACCGTAAAACGGGCATCGCTTCATAATGCCAATGAGATCGCACGCCTCGACTTGCACATAGGTGATTTTGTGTTTGTGGAAAAAGGCGGTGAGATCATTCCCAAGGTTACTGGTGTAGATCTTGAAAAACGCACCGCTAACATGAAACCGGTGGTGTACATCACGAAATGTCCGGAGTGCAACACGAAGTTGGTCAGGGTTGAAGGAGAAGCAGCGTTCTATTGTCCGAACATCAATGGATGTCCACCGCAGATCAAAGGACGTATCGAACACTTCATTCAGCGCAAAGCGATGGATATCGATTCTCTGGGAGAGCGCACCATTCACCAGATGTATGAACTGGGACTTGTGAAGAGTCCTGCTGACCTGTATGACCTCAAGCGCGAAGATGTTCTCCGTCTGGAAGGGTACAAGGATAAATCAGTGAATAATCTGCTCGGCGGGATTGAAAAATCGAAAGAAGTACCTTTCGAAAGTGTATTGTTTGCCATTGGCATACGTTACGTTGGAAAAACTGTAGCCGAAAAACTTGCCCGCTTTTTTAAGTCAATCGATAAGATCGCTGCAGCTTCAGTCGAAGAACTTCTGGCGGCACCTGAGATTGGTGAGAAAATCGCTCGAAGTATTTATGACTTTTTTCAGAATCCTGAAAATCAACGTGAAATAAAAAGGCTCATCGACGCCGGCCTAAAATTCAAAAGCGATGCAAAAGAACCTGAAAAAGAAAGTGACGCGCTCGGTGGTAAATCATTCGTAATATCGGGTACATTTGAAAACTTCAGCCGTGAAGAGCTTCAAGAGATAATTTTGAAGAATGGTGGACGAATCTTATCCGGTGTTTCAGGCAAGTTGGATTATCTTGTGGCTGGTGATAATATGGGACCGTCGAAACTTGCTAAAGCTGAAAAATTAGGTGTGAAAATTATCTCTGAAAAAGAATTCAAGAAATTACTTAAAGGCTAACGGTTTATTGCGACCATGAAGAAAAAACTTTTGAAGCTAAGAACAGATTGGGAACTGAGAACAAATAAAGCTGCAAGAAGTACCGTGCCTTATCAGCAAGCGCTGAATGTCGGAGTGATATTTACAGTTGAAGACCGACAAAAACATGATTGCATCAAGGATTTCATAAGGAAGCTAGAGCACGACGGCAAGAAAGTGCAAGTCATTGAATATTTACCTGAGGATCGGGAGAACTATGAATTCAAATTTGATTTCTTCACTGAAAACGATCTTTCTTTTTGGGGAAAGGTAACTGCAGGCAATGCCCTTCGATTTTCTGAAACTCCCTTTGACTATCTGTTTTACGTCGACATTACACCCAATCCAATGATCATGTTTCTGTTGGCTCACGGCAAGGCGCGCTGCAGAGTTGGTAGGTCGTGGGTAGATGCGCGTTCCTATTTCGAATTCATGATTGAATCGTTTAATAGCAATCAATCGTTGGTGGAAGGCATGTATAAATACACGTCACAGCTGCGGTGAAAACAACGGAAAACGAATAGCTCAATAAGCCAAACTCACCTCTCGGAATGTAGAATCCAATTTGTAGCTTGCGAATCAAATCTGTCGATAAATACTACTAGAAATGAAAAAACTGTACGGGACAGGCGTAGCTCTTGTCACTCCGTTTACCGAATCTTTGGAAGTCGATTTCAAAGCACTAAAAAAGCTGCTTCAACATACAGCGAAAGGTGTGGATTATTATGTTGTGATGGGCACAACGGGCGAAGCAGCAACTTGTTCAGAAGAAGAAAAGAAAGCAGTGCTTGAATTTGTTAAGGAAAACAATCCCAACAACTTACCTATAGTCTATGGTATCGGTGGCAACAATACACACCATGTAATCGATTCAATCAGGACCACCGATTTCAACGGTGTCTCCGCGCTTTTATCCGTAAGCCCATATTATAGCAAACCCTCGCAGGAAGGTATCGTTCGTCATTTTACGGCTATTGCAGACGAATCACCCGTGCCGGTTATTCTTTACAATATTCCTTCACGAACATCAAGCAACCTGACTGCAGAAACCACATTGCGCCTCGCTGCACACCAAAACATAATTGGTACGAAGGAAGCATCAGGCAACCTGGAGCAGTGCATGAGGATTGCGAAAAAAATGCCTAAGGATTTCCTTCTGATCTCGGGCGACGACATGCAAACCGTTGCACTGTACGCCATTGGAGGAAAAGGAGTGATTTCTGTTCTAGCTAACGCTTATCCAAAAGTATTTCAGAAGATCAAAGAGTATGCGTTTGCAGCAAATTATGCGCAAGCCAGTCAGCAGCTTTTCAAGCTCCTAGAAATCAATTCACCTATGTACGCTGAGGGAAATCCGGTGGGAGTAAAATCCTTGCTGGAGGTATTGGGCGTGTGTAAGTCGTTCGTGCGATTGCCCCTGGTGGAAGCATCAGGCGAATTGCAGGCCACGATAAAGCAATTGGCTGCCAACCTTAAAAAATAAGGGATAGCCTGATATTATCCCTTATTTTGAACTCAAATAAATTAAACAGGGCTTACGCCTTGTTTTTAATCTCCTGAACCTCTGCGCGAATTGATTGAGCGAGATTCTTAAGGTCTTGCATACCCTTCCTTACTCGGGTACCTGCTGCGCTATTACCCTTATTATAAAACTTGTCAGCATCTCCTTCGAGTGAAGCTATGAGACTTTTGAGCTCTTCAAATTTTTGCATTTTTATTAGATTTTAAAGATTGAAAATTTAGTTTCTTACGCCAATTTAAATAAATACCTTTAAAAACAACCCAAAAAGCGGTTTTTTTTAAATTCCCTTGGTTACAGATACCAGCACTTCCTCCTTATAAAATCCACTATCCAGCTTCTCTTTGAGCTTCGAAAACGCGTTTAGAGTCATCTCAACATCCTCGAGAGAATGCGCTGCCGTTGGAATGATCCTGAACATGATAACATCCTTAGGTACAACGGGATAGATAACCACAGAGCAAAAGATATTGAAGTTTTCACGAAGGTCCATCGACATATTGGCTGCCTCTCCGACCCCACCCTTGAAAAGTTCAGGTGTAACAGGCGAATTCGTGTTCCCGATATTGAAGCCGCGATCTTTCAATCCTTCCTGCATCGCTCTTACAACCTTCCACAGATTTGCTTTAAGCTCTGGCTTTGTTCTGAGCAATTCCAAACGTTTCAGGCCTCCGATCACAAGCGCCATCGGAAGACTCTTCGCGTAGATCTGCGAACGCACGCTGTAGCGAAGATACTTTAGTATTTTTTTGCTTCCGGCTACGAATGCACCGATGCTAGCCATCGACTTGGCAAATGTTGAGAAGTACAGGTCGATCTCTTCTTGCACTCCCTGCTCCTCTCCTGTTCCAGCACCTGTTTTACCCATCGTGCCGAAACCGTGTGCATCATCAACAAAAAGCCTGAAATTATATTTTTTCTTCAGGGCTACGACACCCTTCAAATCGCCCTGCTTTCCTGACATTCCAAATACTCCTTCGGTGATAACCAGGATACCGCCGCCCGTTTCATCTGCTAATTTCGTAGCGCGCTGCAGCTGCTTTTCAAGGCTATCCATGTCGTTGTGAGTGTAGACGAAGCGTTTGCCCATATGCAGGCGTACGCCGTCAATAATACAAGCATGAGACTCTGCATCATACACAATGACATCTTTCCTATCCACCAACGCATCTATGATCGACACCACACCCTGGTATCCAAAGTTGAGTAACATGACATCCTCTTTCATCACAAACTCCGCCAGCTGCTTTTCCAGCTCGAGGTGATTAACCGAGTTTCCCGACATCATCCTGGCACCCATAGGTAGTCCTAGTCCATACTGTGCTGCTGCATCTGCGTCTGCTTTACGTACTTCGGGATGGTTGGCCAATCCCAGGTAGTTATTCAGACTCCAGTTCAAAACTTCTCTTCCATTAAAAGTCATCCGTGGACCGATTTCTCCTTCGAGTTTTGGGAAAAAGAAATAATCGTCAGGGAGATGTGAGTACTTGGCAAGCGGGCCCGCTTCCATTCTTAACTTTTCAAATAAATCTACCATTGCGGTACTGGTTGTTAAATTGCTGCAAAAATAAGGAAAAAACCGTAATTTGATGATTTCGGACCTTTAAACCGCCAGAAATTACGGCATACATCAACGCTCAAGCATGTCAAAAATCAAGAAGATCCTCGTAGCTAACAGAGGGGAAATCGCGTTGCGCATCATGCGAAGCGCGCGCGAAATGGGTATTAAAACGGTTGCAGTATATAGCGAGGCTGACAGAAATGCATTACATGTCCGTTATGCTGATGAAGCAATTTGCATCGGTCCACCGCCTTCGTCAGAATCTTATTTAAAAATTGATAACCTTATTGCCGCTGCTAGGCAGTCGAATGCAGATGCTGTGCATCCAGGCTATGGTTTCCTTTCGGAGAAAGAGGCATTTGCAAAACGGGTTGAAGACGAAGGGTTGATATTTATCGGTCCATCCTCGAAATCTATTGAGGTAATGGGCAGCAAGCTCGCGGCTAAGGCAGCCGTTGCAAAATTTAATGTGCCGCTGGTACCAGGTACTGCTGAGCCCATAGCCGACATTGGAAAAGCCAAGGAAATCGCTTCCCACGTGGGATATCCCATCCTGATAAAAGCAAGTGCAGGTGGAGGTGGTAAAGGGATGCGGATTGTTGATAACGAAACGCAGTTCGAGGAACAGATGGAGAGAGCCGTAAGCGAGGCTACCTCAGCGTTTGGCGATGGATCTGTTTTCATTGAAAAATATATTGCAAAGCCTCGACACATCGAATTTCAAATCCTCGGTGATAAACACGGAAACATCGTTCACTTATTCGAACGCGAGTGTTCAATTCAACGAAGACATCAGAAGGTTGTGGAGGAAGCTCCTTCGGCAATACTGACTCCGGAAATTAGAAGCGCGATGGGCGCTGCTGCTATAAACGTTGCCCGATCCTGCGGTTATTACAACGCCGGAACAGTAGAGTTCATTATGGATGAAAACCTAAATTTTTATTTCCTGGAGATGAACACAAGGCTGCAGGTAGAGCACCCGGTAACGGAAGAAATAACGGGACTAGACCTGGTGAAGCTTCAAATCCGGATAGCCGAAGGTGAAGCCATTCCTTTTCAACAGGAGGAGCTATCTATTCGCGGCCATGCTATTGAAGTTCGAATTTATGCTGAGGATCCCGCGAACAATTTTCTGCCTGACATTGGTAATCTTAAGACCTATACCCGACCGCAGGGACATGGCGTGCGTGTAGACGATGGGTTCGAACAGGGAATGGATATCCCCTTCTATTACGATCCGATGATTGCAAAGCTGATTTGCCTTTCTGAAACACGAGAAGCAGCAATCAATAAAATGATTCGCGCTATTGACGAATACGAAATAAGTGGATTGGAGACGACTTTAGGATTCTGTCGCTTTGTGATGGAACATGACGCTTTCAAATCAGGGAATTTTGATACACGCTTTGTTGAAAATTATTTTCGTCCGGAGTTGTTATCAACGGCCGATGTAGACGGGGAATGGATCTCAGCAGCAATAGCCGCTACGTTGATGAATGGAAATGGAAATGGATTGGAAGTCAAGGAGCCTGTTCAGCAAGTGTTGCCTGGCAGATGGAAGCTGCGGCGACTGGAATCTTAGTGTGCCACATTACTGCTAATCCGTTGTCCGTAGGTGACTTTGGATTAAAGATATTAACCGCGAAGATTCAATGACACAAAGTTACGTGTCTGCGTTTCGCAGGCCCATCCCCACCAAGCCAGAGCTAAAATTAGGTTGCTATCCAAAAGCTGGAAGAATGGTCGTGCTACTCCTCAAGCCATACAGTTCTCCTAACTTAACAAAGTAGACTAGTTATTGTAAAGTGGCTGTGCCCACGATCAAATATCCTAGCAATTCGATGTCACCCTATACCCTATACCCTTCTATTCCTTATTCCTTCCTTCGGAACTCTTCATTACTTACTTAACAAAGTTGAATCAATAACCATCATTCTGTGTGATGTTTGGATTGGCATTCGTTTCATTATTCGGGACAGGAAAATTTAAATTTCTTTCGCTAAAATTCACGGCACCCGGAATATCAGAACTGAAGAAATTATTATCGAGGTTTACCATACCCGCCAGTGCCCATCTTCTCAGATCAAACCATCGCTGCCCCTCGCCTGCCAGTTCTCTCAAACGTTCATCCATTATCCACTGCCGGATCACCTCGCGATCACTTTGTGCGGTCGACAAATCAGCAGGTACACTTCCGTTACCTCTCGCCCGCTCTCTCACCATATTGATCAGTTCAATTGCCTCCGATGTGGAGCCCCCGGATTCATTCAAAGCTTCCGCCTTTAGTAACAACACATCTGCGTAACGCAATATCCTTGGGTTATTCGTAGAGCTCGAACCTCCCTGGTTTAATGCATCACGTGTTACATATTTTTTAAAAGCGCGTGTATCCGGGTCAAGGGAAAGTTCTTTCCTTGGATCGTCATCTTCAAAAATATCAGCCAGCTTTTCTGTTGCCACGAAAGGTGACTTTCCAAATAAATTAAACTGATTGCTGTAAAATCCCCAGAAGACAGAGAGCGCACCAACTGCATTATCAAAGTCATTGGCTAGCCAAATGTTGTCATCAGCGAATGCTCGCGATGCCTGGAATTCAAAGAGAGATTCTTCATTGTTCTCCGTATCGGCTGCGAAGTTATCATCGAATGCAGGTACCAGTGTTACTCCGCTTATTTTGTCAAAGGCATCAACAGCAGCCTGGTAATCGGAATCACTATCCGTGACAGTTGCGCGGAAAACGAGGCATTTTCCAAGAAGTCCATACGCAGAATTGTTGGTTACTCTTCCCCGCTGATCTTCAGACCACGAGTCGGGTAACAATTCTGCTGCTTCCGTAAGATCTACAATTGCCTGATCCAACAATTGCGTACCGGTTGAGCTAGGCGGCCGGGTGTCTTCCAGATCATTGACACGCTCGGTAACCAGCGGGGCTGTTCCAAAGACATTCCACAATAAATAGTAGGCATATGCCCTGAGGAATAATGCTTCTCCGCGATGGTAATCTTTTAGTCCAGGTTTAACATAGACGCCATCTTCAACAGCGGCGTTCTTCTCCATAACAACAATTGCACGATTGATTAATTGATATGCCGTTGAAAAAAAGTATCCGAGCCGGTAGCTACCGGGTTGTATGTTGGAAAAGATTTCGAACTCATCCTGTCCGTTGGTAGTAATATCATCGCCCGGAAGATAAGTTACCGGTAAGACAGCATTATCCTGACCAGCATTGTACCAATAAAAATCCGTGAGCTTTGCGTAAATACCTGTTACGGCCCTTTCAAATTCAACCTCCTCGACAAAATACGAATCCTCTGTCGGTGATTGCGGACTGAGATCTAATCTGGATTCATCACAGGAATTGTATCCGATAAATATCAGAATCATCGTGATCGATATTATTCTCTTGTTTTTCATTTTAATAACATTTATCGGTTTCTAAAATGAAGCATTCAAACCAACCATGAATTGTCGCGTCGGAGGATTGAAATCATTCTCCGGATCAATGCCCTTCCAATCCGTAATAGTGAAAAGATTCGTAGCGCTTACAAATAAGCGTACGCGTTCAATCGCTCCCGACTCCGGCAACAACGTAGCAGGGAACGTATACCCCAATTGCACATTTTTCAGTCTTAGAAATCCTGCATCCTCTACAAAACGATCAGACGCCCGGTTATTTCCATTGGGATCATTTCGCACCGCGCGGGGCATGGTGGTAGAGGGGTTCTCTAATGTCCACCTGCCATTTGTTGTTGTCCATTGGTTTGCTCCGTTGCTAGACATGCCTTCGCCGGAAGATCTTGCCTGGTTGTATTTCTGAACATCGCCAACGCCCTGGAAGAACAACGATACGTCTATGCCTTTGTAAGCAACCCCAAAATTGAAACCATAGTAAAATCCAGGAATGGTCTTGCCTAAATAGGTCCGGTCGCTGTTGTTGACGACGCTGTCTGAACCCGGATTTTCAAATTGTCCGGGTGGTGGATCGCTATTTACATCCTGGAACCAGATGTCGCCTGGCTGTTGTTGGTTGGTTCCAATATTATCCGTGTAAACTTCCTTCCACTCTTCAACTTCTTGCTCATTCTGGAAGATTCCACCAACTTTATAACCCCACAAGTATCCAATAGGATAACCCTCTGCAATTCTACCAAGCGTGGTTTGATCTACTGCTGAAGCTTCATTCCCAAAAGGAATACCCTGATATAGTCTGACCACGCGATTCTTAACGGTAGTTAGATTTCCGGATATGTTGTATGAGAAATCTCCCGCTGTGTTGTTATAGCCTATCTGGATTTCAACACCACTATTTCTCACGTTACCAATATTAAGATCGGCTGGATCTCTTATGCCTGCATTTGGTGCGAGACTCACTTGCTGGATAATGCCTTTCGTAAACCGATTGTAATACTCTGCCGTCAGTGATACTTTCGTACCAAACATGATGGCATCAAACCCTACAGTGGTTGTTCTCACGCGTTCCCAGGTAAGGTCGAAGTTTGGAAAGTTTGGAAGCACCGCGCCTATAGTTTGAGTACCAAACGGGTCACCATTTCCTGAGCCGAATGGATAGTCTGGAGTAGTACTTATGGTAGACAGATAAGCAAATCCCTGGGTAGTCTCTTTGTTACCAAGCTCACCCCATCCTCCGCGAAGTTTCAAGTCGTCTATAAAGGTTGCCCCTAATCCCTGGAAAAATGCTTCAGAGCTTATGCGCCAACCGGCCCCGACCGAAGGAAAGATCCCAACGCGATTGCCCTTCGCAAAAACAGAGGATGCATCGCGCCTGATGGTCGCATCCAAATAATATTTATCCTGGAACTTATACCCTACACGCGCTAGATAGCCCTGAAGAATCTGGGTACGTTTTCCAGTAAACGTACCGTTGAACGGCGGCCGGTTCGACACATTCCTCAAAGCAGGGTCTGTCGAATTAACCTGTGTAGAAGATGCGTCTGTGTATGACCATGTTTGCCTTTGGTCCATCGCGTTCAACAGGATATCGAAGTTGTGATCTCCAAAACTGCGATTGTAATTGATGCTAAATTCTTTAATCAGATTAAAGTTTCGGCTCTGCCTTTCACCATAGCTTCCCTTCGACGTTCCATCATGGCCACTATATCGATTGGACGGCGTCTGATAAAATACATAAGAATCATAATTAGTCCACTCGGTTCGCAAATTATTATAGTAATCGGCACTGACGGATCCTTTTAGCTTTAAGCCAGTAATAGGTTCAAATTGCAGGTAAGCATTACCAAGCGTTCTGAACATGGTGAAGTCCCTGTTATTTAAAGCTTGTTCAGCAAAGACATTTCCGCGTGTAGCCTCACCGTATAAATAAACGGGGTCACCGTCGAAATT
This sequence comes from Bacteroidota bacterium, assembly GCA_023412765.1. Taxonomy (GTDB): domain Bacteria; phylum Bacteroidota; class Bacteroidia; order Cytophagales; family Cyclobacteriaceae; genus Chryseolinea. Next base: position 32,309 of record JAEZBX010000193.1, on the reverse strand, counting down.
GTACAACGGACCCGAATTGAGATTGGACGGATCGAAATCCGGGTTCGGTTCCGTTTGATAATTTATAATCGTCGACGGAGCAAATCCTGTAGGATGCGCGGGATCATCGATCGGTTGCCAGGGAGGAGCGGTAGCTACATAAGAGAGATCTGTACCAGTGTTGTCGAGCGCTTCATTGTGAGACAGTTTAAGATTCACACCAGCTTCAAGAAATTTGGAGATCTTACTAGTAACGTTGGTGGCGACCGAGTATCGCTCCAGACTGCTTTCAACCAAAGAACCTTCTGTCCTGCCATAGCCACCTGAAACGTAGTATGTAGTAATATCATTACCTCCCCCGACGCGTACGCTGTAATCCTCAACAACAGCATTCTTGTTAACAAGGCGGTCTTGCCAGTTGTACGTTTGGCTGTTACCGAGATATGCAGGGTCTCCTTCAATGAATTCAGACGGTAAATTGCCGGTTTCTTCAGGATTATTTGCATATGCTTCCTGGTAGAGCCGCGTGTAATCTGCTGTATTAAGCATATCAAATTTTTTGATCACATTCTGAACACCGCGCTGAGCGCTGAATTCAACCCTGGGCCTACCCGATTTACCCTTTTTGGTTGTGATCAGTATAACACCGTTTGAGGCGCGTACACCATAAATTGCAGCTGAGGAAGCATCCTTGAGCACCGAGATGGATTCAATGTCATTGGGATTGATGGAAGACATCACGTTAATGGGAGATCGTATGTCCTGGTCGCCCGGAAAAGGACTGCTGGCTCCTCCTTCAAGAATTGGGATACCATCGATGACGTACAATGGATCCGAAAAACCAAAAGTCGCCACCCCACGAATCTGAACATTTGGTCGGGCGAATGGATCTCCACTAGGTGTTGTAACAAGTACACCTGCCATACGTCCCTGCATAGCAAGTTCAGGATTCATCGCTGTACTCTTTGCTATCTCATCCGAGTTAATGTTAGAAATCGCACCAGTGACGTCTTTCCGTTCGCGTTCTCCATATCCGATCACCACTACTTCAGAAAGCTCCTGTGTGGAAGGTAGCATTTGAATATCAATGGTTGTCTGGGCTCCGACTGGAATTTCCTGCGATTCGAAACCGATAAATGAAAAAGATAAAATGTCGTCGTTTGATACGCTTATACTATAAGACCCATCTGCATCAGTAGCGGTACCAATCGTTGTACCTTTTACCAGAACCGATACTCCAGGCAACGGAGAGCCATCACTCGAATCGGTCACTTTACCAGTTACCGACCGCTGTTGCGCCGTGGCAGTCAACGCCAGACAAATGCAACACAAGACAAGTAAACTTTTTTCCATATTTGATTGGTCTCGTTAGATTTTTTGATCCATTGTAGCCATCTGTTTAATTTTCTAACCAAATACCTGGTTATGTGTTCATGTGTTTAAATAAATTTATTCAGACGGTTTGATGGTGCCTTACACCTTAGTGATTCCTGTCATTGACTTAATACAGGATACAGCAGGAAACCCTGAGAAGAGACGAAGCCTCATACAAGAGGGTACGCTTGATTCTTTAATTGACTATCTTATTAGCGACCTTAGCCAGCATTGATTAAATCTTAACCCAAACGAAAATGAAAATCACGTTGCAACTGATGTTGTTGGCAGGTTTCCTGTCTATCCAATGCTCACAAAAGCAAGAGGAACGTGTTGAAAACGAAAACCGGATAATTGCAGAAAATAACAATCCTGGTACTACATCGTGGCTAATTAAAGTGCCCGAAAAACATTGTGAATATCCAGATCACCAATATTGCCGAAGACCTGCGGTAGAAGCTTTTTGCTCTCAAGCCAGTTACTTTGCAGGAGATACACTAAATATCTTTGTAAGTACTGACCCTGCATCATCCTATACCATCGACGTATACCGCATGGGTTATTACGGTGGTAAGGGTGGCCGACTGATGAAATCAATCGAAGCAAAGCAAGGTAAACCGCAGCCCGTTCCATCCGCTGGCCAAAATAACCTCGTGGAATGCAAATGGGACACAGCCTATTCGATGACAATTCCAGAGGATTGGATAAGCGGCGTATATCTTGGTAAATTAACCACCCAGGATAGCAGCCAATCCTATATTGTCTTTATCGTTAAAGATAAACGACCATCTGACATTCTTTTCCAATGCTCAGACATGACGTGGCAAGCATACAACCGATGGCCTTACTGGCATTCCATGTATGACGAGGGACAAAAGCCGTGGGTGAACACGAATGGTGCGCGAATAAGTTTCGACAGACCTTATGGACTATACATTAATGCACTACCTATGGATTTTGCGCCGTTGTCGAATGGTTCGGGTGAGTTTCTGCTGTGGGAGTTGCCGCTGGCATTTTGGCTTGAGAAAGAAGGCTATGATGTTTCCTATATTTCCAACACAGATACCCACGCAGATCGCGAAGGACTGCTTAGAGGCAAAGCGTTCTTGTCTGTGGGGCATGATGAATACTGGACCCTCGACATGGTTGATAATGTTAAGAATGCGAGAGATGAAGGCGTGAATGTTTTATTTCTTTCCGGCAATTCGGTCGACGGTGTTGTATACCTCGACAAATCGTGGGACGGTCGGCCAAACCGTATAACGGGAAGAATGCCGCAAAGAGAATTGCCCGACGAAGAAGAGTTGATGGGATCAACATCGTATGGTGTGGGCTACGGTGATATAGTTTGGCAAAACACTGACCATTGGATGTTCGAAGGAACTGGGATAAAGGATGGTGACATTTCCCGCGAATTAATTGGGTGGGAATATCATGGCTACCCACTCAAAAAAGATTCTACGCTTGTTGTATTAGGCTCCGGAAAAATCAAACCGAACAAATTTGCTGACGAAAATCCGGAAGACCATGCAGTTACCATTTATACTGCACCGAAAGGGAATTTTGTCTTCAATGCAGGAACCTGCATTTGGAACTTACCACTTTCCACTCCTCCCGGCTTTCAAACACCAGTCAATAACCAGGGCGAAGACGGCAAATCCGTTCTCGCTTACGTAAAGGACGACGAAAAAATAAAACGCATCACCAAGAATTTATTGGATAGAGCAATTAATCCTACTTTATCAAATTCGAAAAAGGAATAAGCAAACTCAGTTTTCGCTAATGATTGCGATTGCTTTCTCCAGCAACTCATCGCGCCCTTCACGAATTCCTTTGATTGTTGGCTTGACCTCTATGTCAGGAAGGATTCCAATTCTTTGTGTTTCTTTTCCGTCAGGATAGTAAATACCGATACCACTAATCATTGTGTCGATCTTGCCGGGCAGAACGATCTTCGATACGTTTCCGTCGGCTGCTGCTGTTGTACTTCCAATAACGGTAGCCCTGGGCGCTGTTCGTAATCCCATTGTTTGATATTCCGCTGAGCTTTGTGTCATTTCGTTTACAAGGATTACAACTTTTCCCTTGTAGTATTCCGGGTTTGTTCGACCAACGCTAAGAGGATTGGTATAAGTGAAAAGCCCTGGAGTACTTACACTTCCGTTAGAAAACTTTACAAATTGCTTTGGCGATGGGAGCAGATATTCCCCCAATGTGAAAACAATGAAGTCTGAAGGATAGCAACGAAAATCTATTATCAACCCTTTTGTTTTTTGGACTTCCTCCATAATCCTGGGGAGAAACTCGTTCCGTAAAGTAGCCGCATAGATATAGGAAATATCTGGATCGATTTTCCGAAAAGATGTGTCCCTCCTATTAAACCTGGAATAGATATCTATTTGGTCGCGACCGAATGCTTCAATTGACGCCGACCTTCTTTCAGTACCGTTTGAAATTCTAATATCTATGGTACTGTTGTTTGATCGCAGCAGATCACTTGCAATATCCCTGAGTTTCGTTGAATAGTTGGACGCAGGAGTCAGGTCAACTTTTTCTTTCACAATTTGGTCCACTGGCTTTCCATCCACACTTTCTATAACATCACCAACCTTAATTCCCGTTTTCTCTCCGAATGACTTATTATAATAATCTGTGACTACAGCTTTTCCTTCCACAAAAGTAACCTGAAGTGCAGAATACCTTTTTCCTTTATAGTTGTCCAACACATCCTCTTGACCCCAGATATTTGCATGGGTATCATGAATTCTGGCGATTAGGGATAGCGTTGCAAGTTTGTATTCCAGCTCATCATTCGCATCGATAAACTTTGGAATATATTCTCTGAGAACGTCATTCCAATTTTCATCTATGAGATTTTTGTATGGGAAGAAATAGTTAATCATGTTCCAATAACGATAGAGGCATAATAATCTAATCCCAATATCTCCGTAGGAAGTTGACCTGTAGGGGTTCTCATTCTTGAATTGTGGGTTACCCACACCGGGAGCCATGCTTATGTAATAATTCACTTTGGGTCTATCACAATCTTTGATTGTAGTTAGCGACGCCAGAAGGTCTTTGCCCAGCGATGTTTCATTCATCCACGAAAGATCGGGTAGGAATTTTATGGTATCCCTTATTGTGATATTTCCGCGGGGCCACGTGATGCCTACATTCTTAACCCAACCCTCCAGCGTTGCATTTCTTTCTGAACTATTCTTTGAAGCGAGTACTTTGGGAAGTATTCTGAACAATTCATTATCCCAATTGTAATCACCCGCTGCCACCGATGGATGATAATATTTAAGGAATCCCCATACCTGGCCCAGCAATTGGAGATCATTTATCCTTTCCTTGGTTAATAATATCGATTGAATGCCTGAGCCATCATCGAACGCGGTATCCAGGTCGGCCTTGTACTGTCTCGGCTTCTTTATTTTACCTTTACTGATATCCTTCCCGTCCAATAGGATTTGAACATCATCAACCCAAAGCTTACCAGTACCTGATAATATCGCTCCGATGTAGATCCTTTCAGACTGTTCCGAATAGGGAATCTTGACAGAAAACTCTGTCCAGTCCCTCGTCCCTTGAATATTCTTTCCCTGCATATTTTCAAACCCAACGATACCGCTTTCTCCATCCAGTCTTATCATCAATCCGATTGGTCCTTCTGTAACATTGCTGAGCTTCATGAACGCGCGCACTTCGATTTCTTGCGCATCGTACTTTGCCGGGATGCCCATAGCGATGCATCCGAAGGTACCCGGCGATCGGGCCCCAATAGGTTCGATCATCGCAGAAAACTTTCCACTTTTCTTAGTTTCAGCATCAACCGATATCTTATAACCTGAGCCCCATTGGAACCAGTTCTCTGGCAAATCATTTCCCTCCAACTTGTTCTCGAATCCAAGGTTTAGATTGTCTGATGTGTTCAAAGGTTGGCTAAGGCAGTGACCAGCCACAATGCAGAACACGAGAAGCGCGGTTACTATTCTCATCGTTTTGTATTTGTGCTAACGGACCAGGTACAATGGATTGCCGGAGGCATTGTACAATTTAGTAGTTTACTATTTATCGAGCAAGCCTGCCTCAGCTATGCGATCCGCTGGAGGGAATGGCGATTATCATGGTAAGAATTGTCCTACCTAAAGGTGTAAAATGTAAGTCGACAGGTTTGTATTAAATAAGGAATAGGTATAGGGTATAGGGTATAGGGACGCAACTTGTTTGTCTCACTTCTAGGTCTTTCAAATTACGTACGGGTCGGCAAAAAAACGACTATTAAATATCGATAGCCAAGACGGGCAAACGTAGGAACAATCGCCCGAGCACAACCTCAAACCTCAAACCTTAAACCTCAAACCTCAAACCTTAAACCCCTACGCTATTGCCTTCGCCATCGGAATACTTACATCCAGTCCGGTATTGCCAATCGTTATGATATCGCTTACATCGCCAAGCACGTCGTCAACCAATCCAAATGCTTTTGCTTCCAGTGCGTTCAAATAACGATCCCTCAAAAAATATTCTTCTATCTCCTGCCAAGTGTGACCGGAATGCTTCCCCATCAAGTGGAACAACTGTACCTGTAGACGCTCCTGTTCTCTGGTTGCTATTCGTACATCTTCCGTGTATCCTTGCGCTCCACCACCGGTGGGGTGCATATGAATAGTGGCGTGCGGCAGTGCATAACGTTTGCCCTTATGCCCTGAAGTTAGTAATGCAGTACCCATGCTGGCAGAGACACCTACAGCGACTGTGGATACGGGAGCCTGTATCATTTGCATTGCATCGTAAATGGCAAGTCCTGCATAAACGCTGCCACCGGGACTGTTAATATAAAGATTGATTGGCTGCTTTGGGTCCTGGCTATTTAGATAAAGCAACTGGGCTACTATAACGTTAGCCACCTGGTCATCGATTTGTGTACCCAAAAAAACAATGCGCTCCTTTAATAGCAAGCTATAAATATCGTAAGCGCGTTCACCCCTCCCATCGTTATCAATTACCATGGGGATAATGCTGGAAATAAAAGTCATATGTTATGCGTTTGAAAAGAGTTTGAGAATTTCTTTGCGGAATTCCGCTTTGGAGGCATCGTTGAAAAGATGGCGGTAGATTCGCTCAACATCGCTCTTCATTTCGCGACGACCGGTCAGTCTTATCAGCTTATACAACCTACGTTGGTAATTGACTCTTATAGCCAGCGATGAATCGAGCGCCATTTGTGCTTCAAACAACAACGACGATTCAAGATCCATTTTGCCCAGAAGATATTCATCTATTTTTTTAACCTCACGCAAGATCGTCATACCTCAATGATTTTTTTTCCACAGTAGATCGCATTTTCTCAATGCATTTGTATTTCTGAACCGACGTAGAATGCTCATTTGAAAATCCGAACATCTTGGTTATTTGAGGAATTCCAAGATTGTCATAATAAATGGCACGAAGCAGTTCCATACACTTACGGCCTGTCAACTGCAACAAACTTAAGAGGCGATTTTCCGATTGATCGTAATAGTCGTCGGGTATGGAAATACTTTCCTCCAATGTGTCCAGGCTGGACTTCAGATGATCTTCATTGAATTTGTGTATCCATAGGTGTTTCGCTATTCCAACAATATACTTCTCATCAGCAATTCCGTCAGGGACCCGTCCCTCGGCCAACTTTTCGTAGAATAGGACCAGGGAATCGTGAAAAATATCTTTCGCATCTTCAAAAGATCCGCCTCTCTTCGCAACCAATTTTGCAACAAAGGGAAAAGCATCCTCATAAAGCTGTGTGAGGCGAAGTTTGCGATCTACCGGGACATCTAATGTAACCTCATCAATCATTGTGATCTCCTTTTATACTAAGTGTATTAAACGAAGCAAATATCACCATGTTATTTAAATTTTTTTTTGGCAAAGGTAAAAGAGTCACCTCAGAAACTTAATCCCAACTCAACGGCCTCAGCGAGTATTTCCTCCGCGTCCCCTGCGGTAAAAAAATTTGGAGCCGCACGATCTATCCGACAGCGTGACAAGAATAAAAGATTGCTTTTAAGCGCGGATGACGCGGCAGAACTCACGCAGAAAACGGAGGAATCCATCCATGAACATTTCGTCAGTTCGAAGAAGAGTTGGCACTTCTCGCAGAGGCGAAACTTGCGTAATTTCTATCTTTTCTTAGCAAAACCTGGTGTACCTCGGGAACGGAGTTGCATCTGATGCACACCTACCTTTCTCTTCTTCCGGCGATCAATGACGATATAAACGATCAGCAATATTAGAGAGGCCACTGTAATCCAAATCAAAGCCCATTCGATTTTTTCGTTCTTACCAAAAATTGCGAGCAATACGATTAATGGCGTGATGCCAGTTAGCGTTGAGAGAATATACTTTTTGTACTCCATCTTCAGCATACCAGCAACAAAGCTTAAGGCATCATTGGAAAATGAACACAGTCTTGTTATTACAATTGCGCCTACTCCATAATCATGGATATATTCTGCAATTTTTTTCTGGTTCTCTATGCTGACAAATTTACTTAGCGTTACTCGACTTAGCTTCGTCCCGATAAAATAACCGAGCGATGAAGCTGCAAAAACTCCAAAAAACGAAATCACTGCACCCCATACCGGACCATAGCTAACTATCGCTATCATCATCAGCAGTACGTTGGGAATTACAAACAAAAACATCTGAAGGATCATGGCAACGATTAGAACGATGGGTCCTGCCACTCCAAACGCTGACACCCAACGCTGAATACGTTCTTCGTCCTCGCCCGTCAGCACATCAAATGCTGTGTCAACCTCCTGTTTAAATTGTGGGATCAAGAAGTAACATGCAACGAAGACAATAATCAGATTACCGTAGATAATTATCGGTGTCTTCTTGATTGAGCCGGATCGTGTTGACATGTGACATCGTTCTGTATGTTATTATAACACATGAACGCAAGTCTTGTTCAGAAATCGAAGTCTCTCCATTAAGAAAGCAAAGATTTCAATTGAAGGTATTGCAACAGGATAACTGTTTTTGCATCCTGAATTTCGCCGGTCTCCACCATTCGCAATGCTTCTTCATAAGGTATTTCTAAAACCTCGATATTTTCCTGCTCATGTTCGGCGCCACCACCCTCGTTCACTTTCATCTCTTTGGAATATTCAGCAATAAAAAAATAAAGTATCTCAGTAACGGATCCTGGCGACATGTATAACTCAAATATTTTTCGGACAGCAGTTATCTTGTATCCAGTTTCTTCCTCTGTCTCTCTTCTAATACAATCTTCCGGGTTCTCCTTATCCAGCAAACCGGCACATGCTTCAATCAACATTCCTGATGGGTTCCCATTAACAAAGGTAGGCAATCGGAATTGACGTGTCAGTATCACGGTTTTTTGCGCCTTATTGTAAAGTAGAATTGTCGCACCATTACCACGATCATATGCCTCCCGAGACTGTTGCTGCCATGTCCCATCATTCAATTGTCTTGTGAATGTTACCTTCCGAAGTGTATACCAGTTATCCGACAGAACCTCGGTCTCAAGGATCTTTACCTTTTCATTGTTCATAATGCAATATGATAATAACAAATCGCGTCATCAAAATCCCGCGTAACCTTTTTGGGGATCAGCCCCCTTTATCATAGCCCGACCGTTATTCAGATCGACCAGCTTGTTTTAACTTTTTAACCTTTCCTTTGTCAAGAAAACTCTCGGCCATACGGACGCCCATAGTTCGCTGTCCTTCGGCAGCGAAATGAATCTTGTCTTCTTTGGATTTCAAATCTGCGGTCTCAACGATGAATGCATACTTGTCTTTGGAAGTATACTTTTCAATCGCTTGGTTGATTGCGTTCCATCGATCTTGATTTTCTGAGAAGGCTCCAAGCTTTCCAATAAGAATGGGAAGCTTCGGGTTATGACAGTGCCTTCGAAACGCTGTAAAAATACTTTTCAATCTGTCTCCATATCCCGGAATACTTTGATCATTTGTATCGCTCTCACCCTGATGCCAAAGTATCCCTTTGATTACTCCAGATTTTGCAGCTGATGAGACACGTTCCTGGAAGTTTGTCATCAAGCGAACGCCGCGATGCACTGAATCTCCCAGCCATTGATGTGAGGAGCTACCGCCTACCGCCGCTGGAATCAAAAGAATCGTAACGTTGTCATCGACATCCTTAATAAGTCGCCTTGCGAATGACATTCCGCAGTCAAGTCCTGCCAATTGAGGCTCATAAAAATGAAGTGGTTCTTTTGCAAAAACAATTTCATTTTGTGCATTGATGGTTAGAATACGATTGTCGGGAACCGTATCCATAGGTTGCACAACACCTCTTCCCGCCATATTGGACTGGCCTGCGAGAATAAAAATCCAAACATTTTCCCTGGGAGGGATAGGATTTGGATAGTTTTGTGTGCGCGGGAAATATTGTGTTCTCTCATCCTGACCATAAGCACCTTTCCCAACTACCAAAATCGCAACTACCCCAAAGATCTGGAGGAAAAACACAAGGTTCACTCGTCTTAAGAAACCTTCAGCAATCATCTGTTAAAACAACCATTATCAGGAATAAGAATAGTGATTAAAAAAATTACAGGCAAAAAATCAAAAGCCAATCTTCACAATACCATGAAAGCTCTAAAAAGTGAACTCATCATCAGTTACTTCGACCTCATTTGAGGTATAAACAACTACATTTTTATGTCGTTTGACGCCTGGTTTGTTAGCATCCGGGATCCTGGTGACACAAACATTGGTTGTGTTGACCAACAGTGACGCAGCGGTAGTCGTAGAATAGCTATTTCAAAGCAAAATCTTACTTCCTGCGTGGACTGTGTCTCTCCCTCCTTGCTAATCATTTATATAACTTGACCAGTCAGCAATGCGACAGCCCTATAAGCCAGACCTAATATGGACATTATTTACGATGACATTTTTCGCCAGATTTGGAAACTTTCACCTCATGCAGGCGACCAAAAAGCTTATCGTGAATTAAATGCGCTAACCAAACAACTGATCCACATCTACGATGAACAGGGAAGGTTAACCGAGGATCCATTTGCCTCAACCCGCGAACGCAAACTGAGCGAGCCAATTGAAAAATTATACTCACTTCTAAGCGGTAGCATCTGCCTCGTTACTGGTGGTCTCGGCTGTGTCGGATCCAACCTTGCAAACGAACTTCTTAAGTTTGACCCAAAACGGATAATAGTTCTCGACAAAAATCGCAATTCCAAATACACGGTTGATCAGGATTCACGAATAACCATTGTGTATGGTGATATCCGTGACACACAGTTCCTCTACGACATTTTCACTAAACATCAACCAAACTTTGTATTCCACACCGCAGCTCAAAGAGACCCGGGATATGCAGAATCACATATCGAGGAAACCGTAACAACTAACGTGCTGGGTACACTAAACTTGGTTAAAGCAAGTGAATCCACAAGTTCGGTAAAGCATTTCGTATTCTCTTCTACAGGAAAAGCAAGCAGATATTTTACAGAGGAGGTATACGCATGCACCAAAAAGATGTGTGAAAACATCCTCGATATTTATGCTCGCAATGGCCGTGTAAAATATGGAATGGTGAGGTTTACCCATATGCTGGACAACAGTCTCATGGACGAGCAGTTGAGGTTAAGCTGTGAACAGCAGGATTTTGTTGGCGTGCATAGCCCTGGAAAATATGTGACTGCGCAGAATAAGAAGGAAGCGGCAACGTTAATGCTAAGCGCCCTACTCTATTCACAACCTGGCCAATGTAATTTCTTGCTTGTCAGAAACCTTGAGTGGCCTGTTGAAAGTCTTGAAATGGCCCTCTATTATATCAAAAAGTCTGGTCGTGATATCCCCGTTGTCTTCATTGGAAATCCGTTAGGTTATACGGAGAAATTTTTCCGCGGGCAGATGGACTGGTCTCAGCCCGGGGAGCTTAATCTTCTCATTAACGTTTACGAAAACAAATTTCGAAAACTGAACAAGGAAGGTGACATCGTAATCTCAAAAATTTGCACGGCATCACAAAAGGTGGTTGAAAAAGCGCTGTGTAAAATCGAAAGAGCAAAGGGTGACAATGAACTTAAGACTCGCCTTATCGATGGATTAAAAACAATCGTGAGCGACACCTTATCAACTGTGAACAAAGAAGAAACCGTAAATATTCTGAATTGGGGACTTCAACAAAAGTTTCTTGATATCGAAAAAGCCAAAGTATCTGACTACGGTGCCATCATACCAATGATGTTTAAGTCTCTTGAAGGTACACCATATTATGAAAAAGTCTCACACCTCTGCGCATAGGATGGAAAAGGGAACACATAGATCTTTTAATTTTTTTGTCGTCAATATTTTTTTAATATGATTTACTTAGACCAGTCACTCGTTAAGCCGCTTAGGGTTGCCGTGGAAAAAACGACGGAAGAATCCTGTGGTTTTTTGTTTGGATCAGACTTAGGAACCGATCGCATCATTTCTGCCATCATGGAAGTGGAGAACGATTCGTTCGATCGTCGTCGAAGCTTTCTTATCTCGCCACGGAATTATTTGAAGGCAGAGAATTATGCAATCTGCAATAACTTTCAGTTGATTGGGATATTCCATTCACATCCTGATTCACCCGCGATTCCGTCGGAATTCGATCGGGTGGCAGCACAGCCATACTTCTCCTATTTGATTCTGTCTGTCATGAAGCAAAAAATGACGGATATGCGATCATGGAGCTTAAAAAACAATTCACAATTTGAAGAAGAAACGATTACAGTTCTAAACATCAACCAACACGAATATGGCTACAGTAATAATCCCTACCCCGCTGCGTAAGTTCACCAATAATGCCTCAAAGTTGAACGTAAGCGCCGCGTCGATCTCGGAACTGCTAGCAAAACTTACCAAGGATTTTCCACCGTTACAAAAACATCTATTGGATGCGAGCGGCAGGGTTCCATCATTTATTAATATTTTCGTGGATGACGACGACATTAGGAACTTACAGCAAGAACAAACTGTAATTAAGGAACATACTACGGTTAGCATAGTACCTGCGATTGCCGGTGGCTCATCATATTTTTGAAAAATTGAATATGGATTACAGCGATATACATTTCTCTAAAGAAGAACTAGCCCGATATAATCGGCATATCATTATTAAAGGATTCGGGCTTGAAGCACAAAAAAAACTGAAAGCTGCGAGAGTATTAGTCATTGGGTCAGGAGGTTTGGGAAGCCCTTTGTTATTGTACCTCGCTGCCGCAGGTGTAGGAACCATAGGGATTGTAGATTTTGATGTGGTTGATGATAGCAATCTTCAACGGCAGGTATTATTCGGAGTAAATGAAGTCGGGACTCTAAAGGCGGAAGCCGCAAAAAAGAGGTTGACCGAACTTAACCCATATATCAATATCGAGGTGCACAATGTTCACCTTACTTCCAAGAATGCACTCGAGCTTATTAAGCAGTATGATGTGGTGGCTGACGGTAGTGACAATTTTCCTACGCGATATCTTGTTAACGACGCCACAGTTCTTGCCGGAAAGCCAAATGTCCATGCATCGATTTTCCAGTTTGAAGGACAAATATCAGTTTTCAACTACCGTGACAGCAATGGGGTGCTCGGTCCTAACTACCGCGACCTCTATGCGACACCTCCGCCTCCTGGTTTGGTCCCGAGTTGTGCCGAAGGCGGAGTTTTGGGGGTACTCCCTGGAATTATAGGAAGTCTTCAGGCGCTGGAAGTCATTAAAGTTGTAACTGGCGTAGGAGATGTTCTCAGCGGACGATTCTTCATCTTCGATGCATTATCTTTTGAATCACGAACATTTAATCTCAAGAGAAATCCTGCAAATCCTTTGAATGGAAACAATCCTACTATCAAGGAATTGATAGACTACGAAATATTTTGCAGCGTCAAGACTACAGATAGGGCAGTAAAAGAAATATCAGTAAGAGAATTATATGATCTGCAGGTACGCGGCGAGGATTTTCAGTTTATCGATGTGCGCGAACAGCATGAATATGACATTGTAAATCTTGGCGCAGAACTTATCCCGCTAGGCGAAGTTTCAAAGTACGCAGATAGAATAGATCGCAATAAAAAAGTTGTAATTCACTGCAAGACTGGAAACCGTAGCGCTAAGGCTATACGCGAACTGGAAGACAAATTTGGTTTCGGTAATCTATACAATCTTAAGTCAGGTATACTTGGTTATATTGATGAGGTTAATCCGGAGTTGACTAAGTATTGATGATTAGGTGGTCGCTATCAGGAGGTAAAAAGGTAATCGGTGTCGGACTTAGCGTGCTGAGCAATTTAATTAAATAAGAAATCTGAACGTATAAACGTCACTTGATCGAAGTAATCGGTGTCGGGCTTGACGTTATCGATTTTCTATTAAAAGTTGAGTACTGGTCTATTGAATGTATTCAAATCGAGGTGATCGGTACCCGATGGCTATCGGGTCGGTCGGCTCGAGCATCATTTCTGCGTCATTCAATCACGCGCCCGCCCACGATGAACTATTTTAACTATTAACGGCAACCAGAAGCTCGTACGATACCTGATCGAGCGCCACGATTAACGAATAACTAATAACTATTAACGTTACCCAGAATGTGCGCTCGACCAAGCTCGTACCCCAGTGATAGATTAATTCACAGACTCCATATCCTTAATACCATCATACTCCGGTTTAATTACCCAGTTACCGCTCTTGTCTATCATACCCCACTTGCCGCCTTTCTTTACTGCCGCGTAACCGTTTTTGAAATCTCTACCGCCGTCAAATTGTGGTTGGATAGCCCACTCGCCCTGGTCATTGAAATACCCGAACAAGCCGTCCTTTTTACCCATAGCCAAGCCGTTAGAAAAGTCTTCCCATACCATTGTGTCGGATTTTCTGATAACCTTACCTTCCTTGTTTACATATCCCCACTCCGAGCCGGTCTTAACGCGAGCTAATCCACTTTCGCTATCAAAATTTCCAGCAGTATTAAATTGCGGGGTAATGATCCATTCTCCATTTGTACCGAGGTATCCTACCATTCCGTCAGTCGTCTTCGCCCAGGCAATTCCGTCTTTGAAATAACCAACACTTTCAAACTGTGGCTTGATCACCGTGTTACCATTCACGTCAATGAATCCAAATTTCTTATCTGCCGCTCTAAAGGGGGCAACATTTTCGGAGAACTTTCTTATTTCGAGTATGCTAGGATCTACTGCAGTTTCTTCACCGGAAGTGTTTATAATAAACAGCTTCTTCCCCAAGGTTGCAACAGCATGCCGGCTTCCGAAACCTGTGACGTTGTCATACTTCGCAGGGATGGCAACCTTTCCATCTTTGTTAAGAAAGCCCCACTTATCATTGTGCTTTACTGGGATCAATCCATCTCCAAAACCCTCGAGAGCAAATCCCATCCTGTCCATGAGTTTGAAGTCTTTAATCTCTGTGGCAATTTTCACACCCTTCGTTGTAATGAAATAAAATTGCTTTTCCTTCGGCTCATAGATGGGTGCCAGGCCCTCTGAGGAAAATTCATAACAGCGGTCATATTTGGGTTCCACCACTACCTCACCATTGTTGGCGACATATCCCCATTTTTTGTTTGCTGCTGATTTCACCATTACAATGTGAGTCTGACCAAAAGTCACTGTTGACAACAGTGCTAAGAACGACCAGGACAATAGACATTTCTTCAAGTTCATAATATTTAAAGTTGAGTTAGATTGGATTTATATTAAAAGAATTAAATTTTTCGAGAACCTTTTTCGTCTTGATTGTTTAAGTTTCATACATAACTCTCATTTCATATATGAATAATTTCTTTCGAGCACTGATTGCCGGATATGGAGCCAAGAAGCTGGGCGGTGGCTGCCTGGGTACCGTCGTAGTCTTTATCATCATCTGGGTGGCATTGGGCCAATGTCAGTGAGGCCCTATAGATTTTGTAAGCTCTTAACACTAAGTTAGAACAATAAAGGCATTGCTGCTGGCATGTTGCCCGGCGCACCTGCTTTTTTTTTATTGAATGCTAACGGGTGATTGGGCAAAAGGGTTATGGAATTGGACTAAGCCTATGTACATAGGCTAGAATAATAAAAACAAAGGGTTTGACTATTCGGGACATTGGCGCCAGATATTACACGCACACCTACCAGGCCGCTTACAGCATTTTTCAAGGACCGCTATTCTTTATCTTCGGTTCAAAAAAGATATGCGTTTTAAAAAGGCCGTTTGTATTATACTCACATCCATTGTCTCGCATGTTGCTTTGTCCCAAAAGTTAAATGGCGATAGCTGGGCTCACGTAAAAAGTTCAGGTTCAGGTGTCCTTACGGTTATTTACAGCCAGCAATTTGGTCTTATTTTTAAGGACAAAGATGGCCAGGTAAAGGGGGTTTGCGTAGATATTCTATCCGATTTTGCCCGTTTTTTGAAAGAACATCATGGTGCCTCCCTGACCATAAAATACGCCGCCGAAATACCCGCTTTCTCAGAATTTCTTTCAACCGCCGAAAAAACGCCGAATATTCTGGGCGTGACAAACACAACTATTACTGAAGAAAGGAAGAAAATATTGAAATTCTCCCCGGCGTACATGTCCAACAGGCAAGTAATGCTTACCAGCAACAAAGCACCCTCTATTACCAGTCTAAAGGAATTACCCATAAAGTTTCCTGATTTTGCAGCGCAGGTTATTAAGGGCAGCACGCAGGTGAAATACGTTGAAAAAATCAAGTCTGATTATATGCCGACGTTGAGGATCACCATGGAAGGAAATGGTCCGGATATTATCAGGAATCTTTCAGGCAATGCAAAAATCTTCACCATTATAGATTTTACCGAGTTTGTTGAAGTCGTCCATAAAAAGCTTCCCATCAAGAGGCAAATGGTTGATGTCGGAGATGTGGAAGAGCTCGGTTTTATAATGTCTAAACAAACGGACTGGGATCTCCCATTAAAGGAATTTCTAACCGCAGAATACCGGAACAGTATCGGATACAAGAAAATAATTACTGAGAACCTGGGCGCGACGTTTATGAGCCTTGTTAAGTAAGGTGATCGGTTCGGCCGATTGGAAGGTGTGCTGGCTGTTAGAGCATTTGTGTTCGCTCGGTAGTAAGTGGTAAGTGGTAAGTAAGTAGTAAGTAGTAAGTAGTAAGTGGTAAGTAGTAAGTGGTAAGTGGTAAGTGGTGGTAGGTCTTTGCTACTGTGCGGGAGAGTGGCAGTTGCTAGCGTTCTGCTTTAAGCGTTTTGCTTTTAGCCCCATTCCGCGTATTATCTCGCAAAATCATAACCAAACAAATGAAGTCTGTTTCGATCTCTCAAACCACAATCACAGAACTCATGATTCCTTCGTATGCAAACTTCGGAGGGAAAATTCACGGAGGCATCTTGCTTTCGCTGATGGACAAGGTTGCATATGCCTGCGCCGCTAAGCATGCTTCGACATACTGTGTAACGGTTTCTGTTGACAAAGTAGAATTTCTTCAACCGGTAGAAGTAGGTGAACTGGTTTCGTTACACGCATCAGTGAATTATGTGGGCAAGACATCAATGATCGTCGGCATCCGGGTGGAAGCACAAAATGTAAAATTGGGAACGATCAAGCATACAAACTCCTGCTACTTCACCATGGTAGCAAAAGGCGACGATGACAAACCTACAGTAGTTCCTGAATTAATCCTTGAAACGCGTGACGAAGTGCGGCGATGTATCGAAGCCATGAAGATGAAGGAAATCAAGAACAAGGTGAAAGAAGAAATGGATGATGCGAAGTCAGCTATCCACATCGAACAGGCAGCCGACCTTCTCAAAGGCGAAAGATGTGTTGTAAAACTGAAATTGTAATCTAAAGCGCTGACAACTTGATCACCGGTCCATTCGGTTGCGCATCATAGAGCACAAAATTTCCCTTTGAATCTTTCTTAGAATCAACGTCGATCGACTTATCGCCTTGCGCAACCTTCACTTTTCCCCAGGAAGGGTCAACGTAGGTCCTTAACGTAAGGGCTACATCATATTGTTCCTGATCCAGGTTGTGTGTCAGGTTGACTGTGATCTCACCATCGGACTTTTCGACCTTCGCTGAACCACTCATCCGTTCTCTCATGTACCTGGTCGCATCTCCGAATGTTGCCACCCAAATTTTTTCTTCGTGTTGCTTGATGTATGTAAAAAATTCTTTCAAGTCCTGGTGCGGCTTAGCCTCCCATCCCACTCCGTCGACTCCGTGAAAAGTGAGAACAAGCCAAACGTTGTCATGGATCAACAATGTATCCACCCACGATTTCATCAGGGGTACCGTTGTTTTTTGCAATGGCCCGCGTTGCCATTGTATGTATTCTTTTGTGTATTCTCCTGGTGTGTGTGAGTTCCCGCGATTCAGTTCCACCAGGAAAGGCTCAGGCATCCGGTTGCGCAAGGCTGGATGGATCTTGTAAGCATATTCCATCACTCGCTCGTTCTCCGTTCCAAAGGGACATTCAGCAGAAAAGGTATGCCTTACTCCTAATTGATCATGAATTTCATCCTTGCATTTTTCCATTTCGTATAAAATGTTGGCTTCGTCCAATACGGCCAGTCGCGGATGCGATATGGTGTGGCTTCCAAACTCATGACCGTCGGCCGCAAATGCCTTGATCTCCGGCCATGTGATAAAAGGCGGATCGAGAAGAACTGGTCTTTTTTCCACAAAAGCTTTTTGCTTGCGCGCAGTTGCGAACGCCTTGTCCACTACCCGATATGACTCCTCAGTTTTGCCTTGCTCATACAGTGAACCAGCCTGGTTGTGCTGCTCAACGGAGTTTTCAATATTCAAAAATCTAAGTGCTGAGGCGCGTTCAAAGAGATTGTCTGCGTTGGTCGGTGAATTAGCGGTCTCGGCGATAATTTCGCGAATGGGTCTGCCGATAAACTTGGGTGCATGCTTAGAATCTGGAATGTCAGCCGTGTTTATAAAAAATGTTCCCTTGAACCCAAGCGTATCCATTATAGGTAAAGCCTGGCGGAACTGGTTGATGCTGGCATCGTCGTAGGTAATACTTACCGCGGCAGCCTTATCGTCACGCCACTTTGTTATTTCTGTCTGTCCATATTCTTTATTTCCCGAGCAGGAACACATGACGAACAGAACAACGGCGATTTGAATCAGTATTGATCTCATTTTCCTGGTGGATAAAAGCGGGAAATTTAGCCCTTGTTGTGGATGAAACGAATTTACAAGACTTCTTTTACACAGGTGGACATTCAAAAAATTATTCCGCGTAAGCTTTATACTCGCTTTGCACTGAAAACATCTGTTCCACTGCTTTACTTTGTATTTTTATGGTATGAAGATCCTTCGCGTAATACATACGGGCTATGGTTTGATCGTATTTACGACGTTGTTTTTGATTCTGCTGCCATTCCTGTGTATTCCAATCATTTTTCCAAGTCAACATCAACTGGTGGGAATTTTAAACCGCTGGTGGGCAAGGCTGATGTTCATTTTTATTTTCATTCCTTTCACTGTTGAATATCGTTCCAGGCTCGATCCAAAAAAGCGTTACATATTTTGCCCCAATCACTTTTCATACCTCGACATTCCGACGGTCGGCCTCTGCTCGCACAACACAATTTTTGTTGGTAAAAGTGAAATGTCCAAAGTGCCGTTGTTCGGATTCATGTATAGCAAACTGCATATTACCGTCGACCGCACCAAGCTGAAGAGCCGCTATGCATCGCTGGAAAAATCCATGCAAGCGATTGATGAAGGTAAGAGCCTGGTCATCTACCCCGAGGGAGGCATAATGACGGAAAAGGAGCCTGTGTTGTCGAAATTCAAGGATGGTCCCTTCCGCGTGGCCATCGAAAAACAAATTGACATCGTGCCTGTCACCATTCCGTTTAATTGGATAATTTTGCCCCCGGATGAGTTCCTTTTGCGCTGGCATCCATTGAAAGTGGTCTTTCACGAGCCGATCGAAACGTCGAAGCTTACGATAAAGGATCTGGATGTGTTGAAAGATAAGGTGTTTCAGATCATCGATGATGAACTCAAGAAAAATCTGAATACGGAAATAATTGATAATTATATTACCTATCCATAGGGTTGTTGTAAAGTATAGATACGCATGAAGATCGATCGGGCCTTGTTGGACAAAATTGCTCACCTTTCACGCCTGGAGTTTGACGAAAAAGACGCTGAGAAAATGATGAGTGACATGACAGCGATAGTTGACTGGGTGGAGAAATTGAAAGAAGTCGACACGGAAAATGTTGAGCCGTTAACAACTATGAGCCATGAGGTAAATGTGCTAAGGGAAGACGAAGTTAAAGAGCATTTGAGTCATGAGCGTGCCTTGAAAAATGCACCGAAAAAAGATGCTGATTATTTCAGGGTTCCAAAGGTGCTGGAGTAATTTTCGAAGTCCGTTTTAAAACCACATATCCGACTATACCTGAAATAATCGAGGCGGTAAAAATACCCAGCTTTGCACTGTCCACGAGTTCAGCATCATCAAAAGCCAGCGTTGTAACAAACAGTGACATGGTAAAACCTATCCCGGCCAGAAATCCAACGCCTGCAATCTGACTCCAATTGATTTCCGACGGCAACGCAGCGATACGAAATTTGGTCGCCAGCCAGCAAAAAACAACGACGCCGACGAATTTGCCTACGATCAATCCTACAACTACCCCTAACGTTATTGAGCTTGAAAACATCTCTCCAATCTTGTCACCATGTAACACTACTCCTGCGTTGGCGAGAGCGAACAATGGCATAACCAGAAAAGATACCCATGGATGAAGCTGCGATTCCAGTTTTTGCAACGGAGTTCCTGCAGCTTCCGTGAGTCGATGGATGCTTTGAATGACTTTATATTGCGCTGGTTCGAGGAGGGTAACGTCGTTCGGTGGGATTTCATGAAACTGTCGAATCTTCTCTTCCAGGTCGTCTACGAATTGAGGCTCATTAATCTTTGTGCGGGCCGGAATAGCCATCGCCGCGAGTACGCCTGCAATAGTAGCGTGAACGCCTGATAACAGAAAAGCTAACCATACTCCTCCAATGCCCACCAATCCATAAAACAAAGTGTTTCTTACACCCAGATAATTTGCACCCATGAGGACAGCCATAAACGCGACACCCAGACCAAGGTTCAGCAAGGAAATATCTGATGTGTAAAAAAAGGCGATCACAAGAACAGCTCCCAGATCGTCAGTGATGGCAAGTGCAGTCAGAAATACCTTCAACGTGAGCGGTACCCGCTTACCCAGCAAAGACATTATGCCTATAGCAAATGCGATGTCCGTTGCCATGGGTATTCCCCAACCGTCGCTCTCTGTTCCGGAGGGGTTAAAAAGAATGTAAATTATCGCCGGACAAATCATGCCACCAATAGCAGCAGACATCGGAAGCATTGCCTTTTTAAGGTCAGATAGTTCGCCAGCCATTATTTCGCGTTTTAGCTCTAGTCCGACAACAAAAAAGAACATAGCCATCAGGCCATCGTTGATCCAATGGTGCAGGTCATTGCCTATCGTATAGTCGGCTACCTTGAGTGAAACTTCATTTTCCCAGAGATGAATGTAGGAGTCAGCCCAGGGTGAATTAGCCCATATCACAGCAATCAACGCACTCGCCAGGAGCAGAATACCGGCGGTGCTTTCGTTATGAAGATAACGTTCAACAGGTCTCAATACTTTATCAATCTTGTCCGAAGCCATTCCTATTATTAATTACTTAACCAATCTTTAAACAGGCCAAAGCTTAATTCTACTAATCACGTCGAAAAATATCCTGATTATCTGTCTATTACCATTATTTTAGCAGCATGCATTCATTATTTTTTTGGAAAACGTGGAATCCATCCTTTCGTTTTTTGATGAACCTTCTTCTCGGAGTTTTCATTTTTTCACTTCTTTACCTGTGGTATGGTTATTTTCTCGATACTGATGGTATTATCCATTGGCAGCGGTTCCAGGAACAGAAGGTAGTTGAAACCACGGTCCATTCCTTTCGATTGGGCCCGTTTATCCTAAATGTACCTGGGGATAGTTACGCAATTCTGGAATATTTCAACGGTAGTCATATTGTTCCGAATACTACTGCGTCCTACATCTTCCTGATATTGATTACCATTGCTGCAGTTTCTATTCTGTCGGTGTTCACCACACTCCCGCGCTTTTGGTTTTTTGTTGGGATGGGATTGTTTATCGCATTTGTTGTAAGTCTTAGGTTCGAAGCCTTAGCCCTCGCCGGACATACTGACCAGCTAGGGATCATTTTGGTACTTCTAATCTACGTAGTACCGGCATTTTTCTTCAACCAGATCCGGTCCCGAATTCCTTTCATTACCCGGTTAATTACTTTTTCAGTAGTCACAATCTTATTAATTCTCGCTATCTATTTTTTCGCAGGTGTTGATTACCCATTCTATCACCTTGCTCTTACGGCTTATACGCCTGGGATCATTTTGACCATTGTATTTATCATCATGGTGTCGCATGAAATCATGGCGTCATTTGTTTTCATCGCAGGACAAGGAACTACAAAAAGCCTTCAACACCTTTCAATAATAAGCGTGATCTACCTCGTCAACGTGGTGATTACCTGTTTTCACGAGCTGGGTGTAATTGAATGGAACTTCATTTACATCAATCTCTATCTGCTCCTCACCTGCTCTGCTGTCCTGGGCTTATGGGGCTTCGGCCAGCGGGAGCTTATGTATCAGAACATCATTCCCTTTGCTCCTTACGGTGCCATATTCTTTGTTGCACTTGCCACAATATGCTTTGCGACTACGGGACAAATGTTGAACAACGCCAATGACCCGGCGCTCAGAATTATTCGATACTTCATTATTTTCAGTCACACGGGCTTTGGTGTTATTTTTCTCACCTACCTGTTTTCAAATTTTGTTTTGATGCTGGCGCGAAACCTGCCCGTGTACAAAGTGCTGTACAATCCAACACGCATGCCCTACTTCACGTTCAGATTCGCTGGTCTAGTCGCGATGCTCGGATTCGTTTTCTTTGTCGGGTGGCGCATATTTGTTTTTAACGGACTGGCTGGATTCTACAACTTTGCCGGTGACTTGCACACTCTCCTTAATAACAGGGGATTTGCTGAATCATTTTATGATCAAGGGCGAATTCAGGGATTTCAAAATCACAGGTCGAATTACGCACTTGCTACCCTGAAAACTTCGCGCTACAGTTTCGATGATGCACACTATAATTATGAGCTTGCCAATGCGAGAAACCCATCGGCTTACTCGCTCACAAATGCAGGGAATCTTTACCTATGGGAAAATAAAAATACGCAAGCGATCCAACGATATCATCATGCGTTGCAGGTGTTAGAAGATTCTGGTCCAGTTCAGAACAACCTTGGGTTTGCTTATGCGAAAACACATGACGTCGATTCCGCATTGATTTACCTCAATGCTGCAAGAGAGCACAAGATTTCGAAGTCGGCTGCAGAGACCAATTTTTTCGCTCTCGCTACAATGGAGTTCGTTCCGATCAAAATCGATTCTGTTTTAAACTTGTTCGAGGGTCATGCCGGGACTGTGAGTAATGCTCTCGCGCTGTCCACCTTACAAAACCAGGAATTTAAGACACCAGTTAGTCCGCTCGATCAGACACAACTGGACCTATATACGGCCACTTTGCTCAACAATTACATTATCAAGTACGCCACGTCATTGGACACTACATTTATTCAGAACGCGTACAAGATCGCATCAGATTCAATAAATGAGGATTTTAGCGAGGCGCTTAAGTCGTCTCTTGCCTTTGCGTATTATCATCATGGCAACGTGTCCAAAGCGTTGGAGATCCTGGGAGAGTTGGCGTATATAAGTCAAAGTTACCAGGGCAAATTCAATTACATCATGGGACTTTGGGCCCTTGAG
Source organism: Bacteroidota bacterium (assembly GCA_023412765.1). Taxonomy (GTDB): domain Bacteria; phylum Bacteroidota; class Bacteroidia; order Cytophagales; family Cyclobacteriaceae; genus Chryseolinea. The sequence continues at coordinate 9,056 of JAEZBX010000193.1, read as the reverse complement.
CAGGGAAATCCGGAATTGGCGTCGTCATATTTTGCTTATTCTGATACGCAAACCTTTAAAGATGCCAGGTTTTATAATGCCATCGCACTCACCGAAGCTGGGAAAAAATCTGAGGCAATGATAGCGTGGGATACTGTTGCCAATGGCAGGGATGAAGCACAGAAGGAAATTTCAGCGCGGATGAAACGTATTCTAACAGTGCAACCATCCCAGGTAATGCTACTCAATGATGCTGAGAAGTATCAGTATTGCCGTTATAATATCAAACTCAGCGACTCTCTTCTTTTCAATAGAATATCAAATTCATTTGAAAGCGCAGACTACAAGGCACAAGCTTTGCTGGACTATAGCCGAAAGTTTTTTGAAGCGGAACTGATGAGTCCTGCTATTCGCTATTATAATCGTATCGCAGGACTGGAGCTTTCCAATAAGAAGCTGTATGACGACGTGCGCCACGGTGAACTTATAATGCTTGCTTACCGTCGCGAGCTCCCACAACTCGTGGCCCAGATGAACAAGGACATCAGTTTTGATGATACACATTTTTTGGAGAAAACATTATATAGAGCACTGATTGCAGAGTCGAATGGCGACTCAACGACTGCTGACAAGAACTACACGATCCTTTCTACTTACAATCCATATTTCGAAGAAGGTGTGATCGCAGCTGCAAACTATTATCGAACCCAGGGACGGGAGCGATTAAAACCTTACAACATTCTTGCAGAAGCCATTCAAGTCAACGCAAACTCTGTACGCCTACTGAAGGCCTATATTAAGGAAGCTCTTAGCCAGGGATTTGATGAATATGCTAGTAGCTCTGCTGAGCGGTTGGCGGAGTTGGAGGGGGAGATGCGGTAGGGGGACGGTGAGTAGTAAGTAGTAAGTAGTAAGTGGTGCGCCTTATTCCCTATTCCTTCACGTTTAGACTGCACAAAACCTGGAAAGTAGAATAATAAGTGGGAAGCTACGCATGCTGGGTGCGCTTCGCGATAGTGCGGCCCTTGACATGTTTTCGGGCCGAACCGTTTTTCTTCACCACCTTGCCATTTCTCTTCCTGGCTTCCTTTTCTTCCTTGGCAGCAAGTTTCATATTCTGGCGTATCACTTTCCAATAATCTTTGCCATAATCGACAAAAATTTCCCCACCAGCGGGAATGTCCTTTTTCGATTCGATGTATGCTTTCAGACCGTCAACGATGTAGTCAGAGTTGTTGACGATACCTTTGATACGTACGAGTCCCCGTGCATCATTTGCATACCGAGCGTATGCCTTCTTCGTTGGCCTGGCATCAATAACATGATTTCTGTTGATGAAAAAGATGTATCCATTTTTTCCGTCGTCATCCTTTACCTCTTTCCATGTGGTTCGCTTTCCTGTGTATTCAATGATGCGCGTGCCTTTTGGAATAGCTTTCTTCGTAAACAAACCCATGCCTGCATTAGGCAGCGTCGATTTCTTGATATAAAGTTGTTTTCTTAAAAGTGCCATTCGTGTTTTTAATAATCTGTCATCTCCATTCTGAAGCGACTTTAAATCGGGGCGCAAGATAAAATAATTTTTGAGAATCGGACAACATCGCACGCGTCAGGTCGCAGTTACATTGTAACAAGGGTGTGACGCAGATGTTTAGTTGGAAATTGGAAAATAGAAATTAGAGTGCGCTTAAATACGAGAGCGGGTTTCGCTTCTGAAAAGAAGGCAAGGTAATTGGACACTAAGACTCAAAGGCACTAAGAATCACAAAGTTTTTTGTGAAGAGGGAAAGATTTGCCACTAAGACACGAAGACTCTAAGAATCACGAAGAAGTTTTTGAAACGAAAATTACCACAACTGTATGGATCAAGATCTCTTGAAAACTTTGTGATTCCTTGTGTCTTTGTGACTTTGTGGCAAATCCTGAGCGCCTTTAGTGCAAATCCTTAGCGCCTTTAGTTGGCCTTTCTTAAATAAACATTACCATACTTCGAATCGAAGTAATACGCCGGACCGTTTCCTGGCTTAGCAGAGACATTGGTATGGAAATCACCCTGGCGAAGGCCATCACCACCGAATTTTACATCGAGGTTGGAGTATATCTCACCATAATTTGTTTCCGCGGTGATCTGACCTACCGACCTTTCTGCTAACGCTGCATCAACACCACCGTAGGTTGCAACAACTGTGAGTGGCCCTGTAAAGTCCTTGATTTCTACCATGCCATAAACTGATTCTACTGAAGTCTCTACATTTTTCGGGACTTTTATTTCAAGTATTATATCCATTTCAACTCCATACGATACAGAGTTAAAGCTTGTGATATTGTTCTCCGCCTGATACTTTCTCATCTCTTCTTTTGTTCGAAAAACAATCTTCTGCGCGCCATCGCGAACAGTAACACGACGTGGAAGGTTCTTCATATTCTTGATTTCATTCTTGATCGATATTGTATTATCGGCTGTTGAAGAAATCAGTTCAAACGCGTCATCATTCTCTCCCGTGTTTATGCTCGCGGTACCTTGAATTGATATTTCATTCTTATCCCAGGTACTCACCTTCACCAACTCAGGATAGTCGAAGTGCATGGAAATCTTTTGTCCCGACTGGAAAGGGATGACTTTATTGATCGGAGTTTGTGCATAATCCTGAAAAGGTGCAATGATACCTATTAGCAGTGCACAGATTTTGGTTCTCATGATGGTTCTTGTTAATGCTACCTTATGATTTCTTTCTCAGGTAAATATTATCGTGCGTTGCTGAAAGATCGATTTCTACTCCGCCGCCGTTAATCTTACCACTAACCTTGTCGCTGTACCTTACCATGTCCCCGGTTTTTTCAATTTCTATCTTGAAAGAAGGATCTACCAAAATTTCACCCATGTGTGTACTCAGCTTCACGTTCGCTTTCGTATCTGCAGGTAACGTAACGTCTACATGCGCATGCACCGATTCTATCGAGATTGGTGACTTTGGTTGAGTCGGGAAAATTGCGTCTATATCCCCATGAACGGTTTTAATATTGATAGGGCCCGTGGCATTGGACAACACAACGCCGGTATGAACCGTTGAAACCTCCACCTCACCAGCGAAATCCTTGATCTCTATATCATCACCATGCGGAGATGTATGATAATAGGCCACCTTTACATTCTTTGGCACTTGTATTTTGATGTGGGGTCCATCCATTTTCTTAAGCTGGCGAACCTCAATTGTCGCACCCTTATCCACCACTGAAATACCAAAACCGGTATTGTCTTCCAGCCCCATATTGCTAATGGCGCGCAATCCCTTGGCGCGTTCATCTCTCTCTCGGTTGCTGTTTTGTGAAGAAAAAATTATTTCATTCCCGTTATAACCTTCAATGATCACTTTGTTTAGTTCGCGGATCTCCAGAGTACCTGTACTCTTGTTGACTTTGAAATCCTGAGCGGCAAGGTTACCCGCAGTTATCAATCCCAGTACTATTCCCAATAAGCTAGTTTTCATTTTTTTTATCTTTTTGATGTACATTTCTTGTTATGATTTCCTGAGATACACTTTGCCGTAATTGCAGCTCAGGTCGATGGCAATTCCGCCACCATTCAATTTTCCATTTACTTTGTTGCTGTAGGACACCATCTCCCCTTGACGCTCAATTTCAATTTTAAAATCAGGGTCAGCGAATATTTCTCCGTACGAAGTGCTCATCTTCAAATTGGCCTTGGTGGCAGCCGGTATTGCCAGGTCTACGTATCCATAGACAGAAACTATTGAGATTGGTCCCTTCATCGCTGGATCGAGTTTCGCATCAACATGCCCGTAGATCGTCTTAACTGTTAGGGGTCCCGTTACATTTTCAAGCTCAATGCTGTTATACTGTGCGTCAACTTCGATCTCATTCGGCATGTTTTTGAACTTCGCCTTACCCCCATACTGTGATTCGTAAGAGAAAGAGACGATGACATTGCGTGGAACCAGTATCTTAATATCAGTCGACTTGGTTTTCTTTAGCTGCCTCACTTTAACAACATCTCCTTCCTGGGTAACATTGATCCCTAGATTCGTATTGTCTTCCAGTCCCAGGCTATTTACCGGCCGAAGTCCCTCAGCTCGCTCGTCTTTTTCCCTGGTTTGATCAGCAGAAGAAAAAATGATTTCATTTCCATTATGTCCTTCCACAGTTACGCGACCGATATTGATTTCCAGCCTGCCGCTATTCTTCGCGACTTTATATTCCTGTGCATTTACGATTCCAGCTGCTAGTAAAACCAACGCCAGCACTATTGCTCCCTTGTTGTTCATTTTATAATAATTTTCGTCAGTCATTTTTTAAATATTTTAAGAAAGCTCAAGCAGGCCTGTGTATGCCTCATCCTTCACGGCTTCCATAGTTTTTTCATCCTCCACGATCTTCTTCAGATCCGTTACAATTCCTTTCTCTTTAATTTTTACCATTAGTTGTATAAGCGCAATCTGAACCACAGGGTCTTTCTGACTTGAAAGGCCTTCGATCAATGCTTTTCTTACCATGGGCTCATCGTAAAATTTGCTCAATGCATCCAGGGCAGCCAGCCTCACGTTTGTATTAGGATCTTCATTCATTCGTTGAACAAGCGCATTCACCACATCGTCGTCGGCGCTTTGTATAGTCATAGCCACGTTTACTCCTCTTATGCGCTGGCTCGCGGATTGCTGATTGTCTATAAGGGACATCATCATCAGCTTAGTAGCTTCCATCTCCCTTGCAAGTGCCTGCAATTCCTCACGCTGGTCGTTGTGTTTGCTGATCCAAAAACCTATTCCTCCTCCCGTGATTAGTAAAGCAATAGCTGCAGCAACGCGATAAAACGACGATTGAAAAAACACTACTTTGCCAGGTCGAGATGTTGCTATTTCCGAGCGAAGCGCCTCATCGAATCGCAGCTTTAAATTCGGTGATGGTTCAAATTTTTCCGCATGGTCCATTGCATACATCACTTCTTTCAATTGCTCGTACATTGTAAAGGCTTTATCGTTGCGCATCAGTTCCTGTTCTACCTCCGCCCTTTCTTTATCGCTCAATCGTCCGTCGATATAGTCGATAATTTTACCTTCCAGATTCTCGATATCCATAGCCTTAAATCTTTTCCAGTTCAAAATAATGTTCCCGTAGTTTTGCAATAGCACGGTGCACTTTCACTTTTATATTTGCTACGGTTGTATCCATAATCACTGCAACATCCTCATACTTCATATGCTGGAATCTTGTCAGGATCAGCAGCTCTCTTTGCTCGGCCGAGAGTAGCGCCATCGACCGTGTCAGCAATTTTTCCTGCTCCTCGCGATCGTATGCCTCCTGGCTGTCCGGTACATTGTCGCTGATCTTGTCCACGTTTATGAAGTCAGAGAATTTATTTTTATGTGCCTGGTAGTGATCAGAGAAAATATTTCTGGCTACCTGGTAAATCCACGATTGAAAACGCATTCCCTCGCGGTAACTATTCTTGTACTTTATAATCCTGAGAAAGACATTCTGAGTAAGATCTTCTGCCAGTTCGCGATCGATTGTCATTCGGGCCAGAAAATTATAAATGCGTTTATGATACCTTTCAAAAAGCAATGATACCTGCTGCAGATCGCCGTTTTTGACGGCCTCCATGATCATTTCATCTGTCATTCGAGCTGTGCTTTTTGTCAGTTTCGTGTTAGTTACCGGACACGGCAGTAAAGGTTACAGTTAGATTTACACAAATTTGAGGGAAAATGGAAGGGGGGGGAGGTATAGGGTATAAAGGTATAAGGTATAAGGTATAAGGTGGCGCCAGATTTACGAGGTTACTCGACGATAGATTTGAGAAACTTCGATAAGGGATTTGCACTTTGGGCAGGGATTTTGTGTCAAAGAAAAAAACTAAAAAGAATGACTATGCGATTTAACGTTGCGATTTTATTATTCTTGTTCACATCGGCTGTGGCGCTTGGACAAGAAGTGTTTAAAGGTGAACACTATATAGAGGTCACCGGATCTGCAGAAATGGAAGTAGAGCCAAATGAAATTTTCCTTTTTATAAAACTTAGGGAGTTTGAAGAAAACCGATCAAAGGTATCGCTTGAAAAGCTTGACAAGCAATTTCTAGACGCTGTAAAAGCTGCAAACATTGATCGAAAAAATCTTACCCTGGCGGATGCCGGATCAACGCTTGACAAAATCCGCAGACGCGACAAAGATGCATTCCGGGAAAAATCCTATGAAATAAAACTTACCAGCGCCGCTGAGCTTGAAAAGTTTTTGGAAAAGATTGAGCCGGTAAAAGTTTATCAGCTGGACCTGACACGACTTCATCACACAGATATGGAGAAATTCAAAATCGATTTGAAAGTGAAGGCGCTTCAGGCGGCCCAATCCAAGGCATCAACCTTATTAAAATCCATTGGAGCGGAAATCGGCAAGCCTATTATGGTAAGAGATTGGGATCAAGACCCAGTGCAACCGTTGCCACAGGTGCGGGCCAACGTAATGTATAAGGCTGAATCGATGGCCGCAGATGGCATGGAAGAACAAACCGCCTTCCGTAAACTGAGATTGCGCGCCCAGATCACTGCACAATTCGAGATCAAGTAGCATTGGTTGTTGGTGCTTTTTGGCTGATGTCATAACTTGGGCGCATGCAAGTCACTATTTATAGCGCCCATAAGTTTGACAGAAAATATCTCGAGCAACATTGTAGCAATCATACACTCCGCTTTATCGAGGCTCGTCTTTCAGAAGAGACAGCGAGCTTGTCACAGGGATCGGAAGCCGTATGCATTTTCGTAAATGACAATGCATCGGCTCCCATCCTGAAAAAGCTGAAGGAGTATGGTGTACGTTACCTCGCCCTTCGTTCGGCAGGCTTTAATCATGTTGATTTGAAAGTTGCTAACGAATTGGGTATACGCGTGGCGCGTGTGCCGGAGTATTCCCCTGCAGCAATCGCAGAGCACACGGTGGCATTAATGCTTGCGTTGAACAGAAAACTGATTCGGGCTCACAATCGAGTTCGCGATCAAAATTTTTCCCTTGATGGCCTGACGGGTTTTGATATGTCGGGCAAAACCGTTGGCGTGTTAGGTGCCGGAAAAATAGGAAGTGTACTGATACGGATTTTACACGGATTTAATTGCAATATCCTGGCCTACGATCCCTACGAAAACGAAGAGCTAAAAGAGAAGTACAACGTAACCTACACCGATTACAAAGAGATTTGTAAGAAGGCAGATATTATTACGCTACATCTGCCCTTGACACCTGAGTCTAGGTACATCATCAACGCCGAAACTATTGAGCTAATGAAGGAAGGTGTTATGTTGATCAATACGAGTCGCGGAGCACTGGTTAATACGAAGGAAGTAATTAAAGCTTTAAAGAGTGGAAAGATTGGCTCATTCGGAATTGATGTATACGAAGAAGAAGATGGGCTCTTCTTTGAAGATCATTCTGACCAAATCCTTCAGGATGATGTCATCGCGAGATTAATGACCTTTCAAAATGTGATGATCACGAGTCACCAGGCATTTCTAACCCATGAGGCGCTGGTTGGCATAGCCGAAACAACCAAATATAACCTGGATTGCTGGGAGAAGGGTACGGCGTCAAAAAACGAGTTATAGCGTTTCGAAGTTCGGGCTGATGACGTGCCGTTTAACTTTCGGCACGTTACCTAATCGACTTTTTATTGTTATAGTCCTGATAACAAGCGATTTTCACTATCAACACATCCACCGGAACTGCATTTTAACAAAAATTTTCAGCGCTGGACTATCCAGCATTTTTTGATCATTTAATACCCAAAAGTTCATCCTTCCTTATGGATACTACGTTGTCCGGCTCCCTTTCGGAAAAGAGCTCCGAACGGACCCTTGATATACAATGGCCGCAGCTTTTAAGCCTCGCTGCGCTATATTCTTCAATCATTATCGGATGGATTGCCTATTATAACTACCAGCCTATCCTACTAAAGGCATACCGGTTCGAAAACCTTTCCTTCTTCCTTCTTGTAGCGCAAGGGATTATACTGGTTGTGACACCACCAATCGCGGGAAGGTTCGGTGATAAATACCGTTTTACAAAAGGGCACAGAATTCCCATCATAACAGCCGGTATAAGTTTCGCCGCCATGATTTTTATGGCTGTAGCCTTTGGGTTGATTTCAAATCCGAATGACACTTTCAGGTGGGTGTTTCCTTTTTTGATCATTTTCTGGCTGTTCGGAATGAGTATCTTCACGAGCCCCGCGCTTTCAACGGTTGAGCTGTTCACACCGATAGATAAAATACCACGGGCAATGGCAGTATTGACCATCGCATCCAACTTAATATATGCCCTTGAACCCGTTATTGTCGACATTATCAATGCACTTGGCGCGCCTGTAACATTTATCCTCGGCGGCATACTCGTTTCACTCTCAGGCTATGCGCTCAAGAAAAATTCGCTTAAACTGTTCAAAGGAAATAGCGAGCCTGCACGACAACAGCGTGAAACAAAAAAAGCAACCCGTTATGAGATGATCATAATTTTCGGGATTGTTTTCGGCGTTGTAACTACGATCTTATTCAATTTGCTGCCAGATCATATTTACGACAACTTCTCCGGCTCGAAGGCATTTCTACCCGAAGGCAAATGGATACTTGTGATCATTCTTGCAACCTCAGGACTGATCGCAATTCCTATGAGCAATGTCGTATCGCATCTTGGACTATCTACTTCCTTTACATTTAGCGCTATTGTATCATTAGCTTCCCTTGTTCTTCAATTATTCTCAGCATCATTTGCCTGGAGCCTCATTCTGGTTGGAGTATTCATTGCCACATTTGCTTTGCTGTCAGTGAGTGCATTACCTCTTGCTCTTAACCATTCCGGATTTCGCAACAAAGTACTGTGCGTCGGCTTATTCTTCAGCGGCGTCGAGCTTCCGAATGGAGTTTTGGAAATTGTTTTAGGACTATAAGCTGTCAGCTATAAGCCGTCAGCTAACAGCTATCAGCTGACAGCTTGGGCGTGCGAATGGAAAAGACCTCAAACTTGAATTCAGACTATCGTCCGAAAATCGTAAAGGAAATGGGCTCATGTCTGAATTA
>JAEZBX010000025.1 GCA_023412765.1 Bacteroidota bacterium | reverse complement strand
GATACTTTTTTCTTACTATTACACAGTGTCATTTGCCGATCAACAATTATCTCGATGAAAATTTTCTACCTGCTTCTAGTTGGGTTTGTCATAACCACTGCTGCGTATCCGCAGTCGCGAACCATCCTAATTGTTGTGGACTCGGTCCAACAAATGAAAGTAGAATCCACTCCATTTCAGGCGAGAAACGAGAACCCTTTCGCGTTGGTGGCAGGTGGCAGCAAAGGAATTGGCTACGGAATCGCAGAGGCGTTGGCTAGGAGGAAGTACAACCTGATCCTCATTGCGCGTCATCATACGCCTCTGTTAAATGCAAAAGAGCAGTTGGAGTCTAAGTACAATATCCAGGTCGAAATTCTAAGCTACGATTTGAGCAGAGAAACATCGGGGCCCGCTATAGCAGAATGGTGTCTTCGGAACAATATTTCCCTGAAAATGCTTTGCAATGTTGCGGGTCTGGGGGGTACTAATGACTTTCTGAAGGCCCCACTGGATACCATGCGTTACATGATAGATCTGAATATCAAATCCTGCATGACTTTAAGTATGCTTTTATTGCCCCTTCTTGAAAAAAATGCACCATCCTTTATCTTGAATGTGGGTAGTATGGCAGGATTTGCCCCTATCCCCTCGAAAAACATGTACTCAGCAACAAAATCTGCAGTAACATTTTTTAGCTACAGTTTACGTCACCAACTAAAGAAGAAGAATATAAGCGTGAGCTGTTTGGCACCTGGACCCGTATTTACAAAACCAAGCATCAAGGCAGATACTAAACGAAGATTAGGATTTATTGGAATGCAAATGGCAGTGCCTCCTTCCAGAGTTGGAGAAGTCGCTGTAAGGCAAACGTTAAAAGGTAAAATGATCATCGTTCCAGGGACGCTGGCAAAGATGACATCCGGAGTAGTAAGATTTCTGCCGCGTGGAGTGCTGGCATCTATCTATGGAAATCTTGGCGAAGAATAATTAAGAACTTAAATCACCAAGGTGCCAGCCGGAACCATAGCCTTCCCGTTGCAGAAATGCACATATTATTTGTGGCCTCGGAGTTCCAGGATAAATTGTGGTACAACTTTTTTGATTCGTGCCTTGGTGCGGCTTAATCCTGTGGTCAGCGTTTGTTTAAAAAAGATTTCGTCCCTTATTCTATCCCCCAGCATAAACTCCGGGTGAACCAGCGGAAATTTCATTCGCTCGAACTTCAGGTCATACCCTGCACCATACGGGTTTGTTGTATGCGTAGCGTTGGCTCCTATTCCCAGGTTGATCACCAGATTTTTCTTCGGCACGATAGTCAACCCCGAGTTAATTCTTCTAGCAAATTCCCATTGGTAATCCCACCACGAGACATCGTTGATATGTTCTATTGTCCTGTCAAAAATCGTTCGGAAAAATTCGAATTCATCATTCGATGCAAAACAGGTTCTGAAAGGAGCCGAATCGCGTAATGCTTTATACAACTTCATTTCGAAATCGTAATATTTCCAGGCCCGCCGCCACGTTGCCCATCCCCACGTCATATTATGATGTGAAAAGAAATAAGAATACGGATCTGCAACTGAATCGCCGTTGTTCAAATTAGTACCGCCAATCTCCATTACTCGATCATCGTGCCGGTACCTTCCCAACAGGTCATTACAAAACATAAAGAAATCATGAGATGGCAGGCAATCATCCTCAAGTATGATGCCTTCAGTAACATGTTGAAAAAACCAGGTGATTGCATTCGCCGGACCATGCCCACAGCCGGCATTATTGTCGTTGAATAGAATTTTAAGATCGCATTCCCAGTCCACGTTCGTCGCAATACGCCTTGCCGCAAGACATTGGGGATAATCATCGGGGTGATCGTGACGTGGCCCATCGGCAGCGATAAACAACCTATGGGGTCTTTCCTTTCGTATTGCTTCAAAGACCCGTCTGGTATTCTCCGGTCGGTTGAAAATGATTAAAAGGACCGGTGTGTTGTAAACAGACTTTTCCACGACATCTTCTCAACTCAGATTAAATTCGGTCAAACGCCGTACCAGAAATCGAAAAAACGCTAAACAAAATTTAATTATTTCACCAGGTGAATCCAACCCTTGCAAGTTGCATGCTCGTCAACGGAAACCTCATAGAAATAAATTCCACCGCCCACACCCTCCCCATCCCAGTCATATTGATAATCTTGTGTTTCGAAGACGGGCTCACCCCACCGATTGAAAATTGACAGCGAAGTCGTAAAGTCAAAATCAGCAGGAGTCATACCCTTTTCGTCGCCTAGCTGGATCGTGAAGCTGTCATTAACATTATCCTTTATCATCGGCGTAATAACATTCGGGATTAGCAGTTTAAAAACAGGCATGGGTATAATTTTTTCGGTAACGCAAAACTCGCGTACACCTACAAGTTTGACAGAATAAAGTCCGTCGGCATCGAATTCATGCTCGCCTTCGTTCGCATCAGAGGTTCGGCCATCGCCAAAATCAAAAAACATGCGATCTCCATCGCGAAGACTATCAGTTAAGTTCTTTACCTTGACTGTCGGTCGGTTCAAACATTCTGCACTCCGGTCAATTTCAAATTCGGGCTCGATTAGAGGTATCACAGCAAGTAAAACCGAATCTTCCCGCACGCATCCGGAAGCTTCGGTCATAGTTATGAAATAACGTGTGGTGTCCTGTGGATTAACGACTGGGCTAGCGGCGTTCGACTGAAAACTACCATCTTCACTTGTCCAAAAGTATTCTTTGGCACCGCTCGCTTTTAATTGATAGGATGAACCAAGGCATAATTCGTCGTCAT
>JAEZBX010000119.1 GCA_023412765.1 Bacteroidota bacterium | reverse complement strand
GAACCAGTTTCACAATTGTAAAAATGTTTTTGTAACGGATGGTGCAGCAATGGTGTCAACGGGGACGCAGAATCCATCGCTGACCTTCATGGCTTTTACGGCGCGTGCGGCTAACTATGCCGTTGGGCAGATGAAGAGAGGAGAGCTGTGATGAATAATGAATAACGAATAACGAATTACGAATTACGAATTACGATAGGAGCCAAAGGGTTACGTTTTATTGCAGTTGCTTGAGGTAAGAAGTAAATGGATATGGTTGAAATAGTGAACACGGTTGCAAGTGACCTAGATGAGATTTATAAATTTTTCGAACAGTCTATTCTGTATCAGGAAAAGAATGGATATCCTTCCTGGAGAAACTATGACAAAAATGCTTTGGTTAGGGATATAGAAGATAAGAATCAGTATAAAGGCGTTATCGATTCAAAGATTGCAATTGTGTTCAGTGTTCGATACAGCGACAAAATAATATGGCGGGAAATGGATAAAGGAAATTCAATTTACCTTCATCGAATTGTGGTTAATCCAGAGTTTAAGGGTAAAAAACTTTTTGGATCAATTGTCGAATGGACGAAAGAGCATTCCAAACAAAAGGGACTTGACAGTATCCGTATGGATACATGGGCTGCAAACCCCACCATTATCGAATACTACAAAAAATTTGGATTTACAGTGATCGAAAATTATACAACGCCGGATAGTGAGGAATTGCCAGTGCACAACAGGAAGTTGGCGTTGACTTTGTTAGAATATAGACTGGCTAAATAGAACCGAAGAGGCAACCGAGCGGCTTGCAAAATCTGGTAAGCGAAAATGTTGTAATGCTGATTAAAAGATTGTTATTATTTGTGTTATTACCATTGATACTCTGGGTGATTGCACATGTCTCTTTTACTATTGTCGATGGCTTGACCGATGAAAAAAAATCTGCTGATATTGCCGTTATATTAGGAAATAAGGTTAATCCGGACGGTACACTTTCCAAACGACTACTTAAAAGATTAGAGCGCGCAATTGACATTTATAATGCTGAGCGTGTAGACCTTCTAATTGTAAGCGGCGGATTTGGAAAGGAAGGACACTATGAAGCAGAAGTCATGAAGAACCATCTGGTTAATAGTGGTGTCCCGGAAAGGGATATCGTTGTGGATAACTATGGAATTAATACACGTGCGACTGTCGATAATACTTTGGCACTTCAGGACAGTTTGAAGTTCAGGAGTGTAATCGTGGTGTCCCAGTATTTTCATTTAACCCGAACTAAAAAATTATTTCGGAATCGGGGAATTGCTGAAGTTAGTGGCGTCAGTCCACAATATTTTGAATTCCGAGATGTGTATTCTTTGATGCGAGAGTTTGTGGCGTATTATACGCAGTAAGCCTTTACTGAAGAACATATTGGTGATATGAAAGACTATAAGGAATTTCAATTCGGCTGGATCGTTTTCTGGTGTATTGTCTTTATTCAGATTCTTGTAACCGTTTTTTATCTGAGCGATTCGGGAAGTCGGGCCATTAGTCTGGACGGTTATCTTGTCATTAGTCTGCTAAGCATCGTGGTGCTCCTATTGTTTTATGGCCTTACAACGCTTGTTACGGATGAAGCAATCACTGTTTCATTTGGTATTGGGATCATCAGAAAGCGCATTCGGTTGGAGCGAATTAAATCCGTTGAAGCTGTGAAGACACCCTGGTATTATGGTTGGGGCATCAGAGTTATTCCAAACGGAATATTGTACAATGTAAGTGGGTTGGATGGTGTTGAGCTCAAGTTTATTGATGCGAAAAGGGTGATAAGAATTGGAACAAAAGACTCTGAGAACTTGAAGCGGGAGATTGAAAAGAGACTTACGTCCATGAATTAATCAACCAAGCATATGTACATCAAATTGTTCGGTCTAGGAATCATACTTTTCGGAGTTTATTTGATTTATATAAAACGACATCTCGAAGATGATTCATTATTGGTGGGATCTGTATCGATTCTAAGCGGTGGGTTGGTAATTGTTGTGGGATGGTTAACAGGAAAGAAGTGGAAATAACTGGGATATGCATACCCGGGACTGAAGTCCCGGGGTATTGCTTAGGCCCTTTCAGGGCCGGGTTGCCGCGGAAGATCCAAGATTCTTGGATAAATGAGATTGGTTCAAAACATCGTCGATTTGTCAATTCATAAATTCGAATTTCCCGGCTCAGAATTGGCGTCGTGAAGCTTATCATCAGAAAACCTGATAGCAAGGCACGCCATTTCCGGCCCTGTAAGGGTCCATGCAACACCCCAGGACTTCAGTCCTGGGTTTTCATAGATGGGGAAGGCGAACTTGGTCACTATGAAATAATTTTGATGTCCATAGTGCCTAAATATAGGACCACGCTTACCCGATTTTAATTTTAGAAAAATTTAGGATGTCTCAAGCGGCATTCGAAAATTGGAGTAGAGGAATTAAGAGGAAGGTGGAGGTATCATACATCGAGATATGCATACCCGGGACTGAAGTCCCGGGGTATTGCTTAGGCCCTTTCAGGGCCGGGCATGTCGCAGAAGATCCAGATGCTTTGCGCGAATTAAGTTGGTTTCAAAACAACGTCGATTTGTCAATTTATAAATCCTAAATTTCCCGCCGGCTCACAATTGGCGTCGTGAAGCTTATCATCAGAAAACCTGATAGCTAGGCACGCGATTTCCGGCCCTGTAAGGGTCCAAGCAACACCCCAGGACTTCAGTCCTGGGTTTCCATAAGATGCGGTAAAAGAAATTTCGGTGATTGCGAAATAATTTTGATGTTGATAATGCATAAATAAAGGACCGCGCTTACGCAATTTTAACTGCGAGAAAAATTAGTATGTTCTATAGAGGAAATATAACGGAAAAACGTATCGTGCATCGATATGCAAAACCCGGGACTGAAGTCCCGGGGTGTTGCTTAGGCGTTTTCAGGGCCGGGAGTGTCCCAGAAGATCCAGATGCTTGCGTGAATTAAGTTGGTTTCAAAACAACACCGATTTATCAATGTATAAATCTTAATTCCCTCGGCTCACAAATTGCGTCATTAAGGCTATCAGCAGAAACCTGATAACTACCCACTCCATTTCCAGGCCTGTAAGGGTCCAAGCAATACCCCAGGACTTCAGTCCTTGGTTTCCATGATGCTGATGGAAAATACTTCAGTCAGCACGAAATAATTTCATATTGAAAAAGCATAAATAAAAGCGGCGCGCTTATCGAATTTACGGCGACTTCAGTTTTTGCAATTCTGCTGCCTTATTTTCAAGGTGCACTACCAGATCCTTAAATTCTTGCTCCGGACTAAAATCAAGGATCTTAATGTCTTCGATCGCTTTTGCTGTGTGGCCGGGTGACATGTAAAAAAGATCGCCTGCTTTTAATGTTACTTCTTTACCATCATCATATTTAAGTATCAGCGACCCTTGAATTAGATATCCCCAATGCGGTACCTGGCAGCTGTTATTTTTAAGTCCTACCAATAGCGGAGCCAGATCTGAACCTGCAGGCATTGCATTAACGGCGACAGTCATCCCTCCCCATTCATCGAGAAAATTAATCATTTTGTCAGCCGGGAATTCAGCGACGGAGATATGTTTTTCTTGTATCGGCCATGATTGTTTTTTTACCTTTTTATTCTGAGCCGAGATTTCACCAGAGGATGCGATCAATATGACAGTAGCGAGAATTAAATAATAGATTTTCATTGGAGTGGAGTTTAGTTGAAACTCCAAAATTATTAAAAGCCCTACTTTCCCTGTACTACTGAAGTGGCAGCTATTTACGCTATCGTTGCATTTATACTAATATTGTGACAGTTTAATCCCGTGGAGCAACGAGCCTTTGAAATTCGGGATACTCAAAAAGATTCTTCAGGAATATATCGCGTTCAAAATCCCAATGATGTCGGAACTGGCCTTTTTCGAACGCGATCTTAAGATACGTTACGGCTTTTTGCTGGTCGCCAGCAAGAGCGTACATACGTGCTTTGAGGTAGCTTATGTGGTATTGAAATTCATGCCTCCGCCAAAAAATCAACTCTGATTCTATTTTTTCAAATATTTTTTCACCTGCTTTAGGATTTCCCGTGCACGTTTCAATGTATGCGAGATAGATCTTTAGCTGCAGGCTATCAGGGCTGTCAATCATTTCTCTTTCCAAAATTGTTCGGGCACCCGCGTAATCGACAGACAAATATAGGACATCGATGATATCAAACAGATTTGCACTTTGATCAGGCAATTCTTTCATTAAGCCCTTCGCCTTTGCCGCAAAATATCTGGATTGGTCATTTATGGATCTGAGATTGTACTCGTAGGCTGCGGCTGTGTAATAATCGGCACACCATCTTTCATCGCCCCGGCAGGCGGTCTGAATTATTTTTTCGATCGACTCGGGCGATTCCCCTAGCTTGCTATAGGTGGCGATATACAAAAAGGGAAGCGCCGGGTTATCCAGATTTTTTGGAATCGAGTTTAAATACTCCATCGCTTCTTCCTCTTTCCCCAACATCAACAAGGATTCTGTTGTATTCCAGACCTTGTAGTAATGCCATATTTTTCCGAAATCATCCGGAAATGGATCTTGTAACCTTGAAAAGACTTTCAATGATAAAGACGGCTTAAAAAGTGATTTGGCCCTATGCCCCGCTACCATATTAAAGTAACAATCTTGCGGATATCGCTCCAACATGTGAAGGGCGATCTGCAGTGATCCCTCGTAGTTCCGGTCGTACAGTTCATAAATTTCATCGCATACGTTACGCTCATATCGCGTAGTATTTGTCATCTTCTGCAATACTTCTACCATTGAATCAAGTCTTGCATCTTTGTAGAGCCAGGTCAGAAATAACCTGGGCATAACGAAGTCAGGTTCAAGCGCGCTGGCTTTTTCAAAATGGAATTGAGCGGCCCGCGGATACGTGCCTGATTCCAGTTCAGTCAACCCGCGCAAGTAGTGTACATAAGCGTCGTAGTTTGGCGGTGTGAGTTTCCCAATTTTCACGTCATCGAAATTCGAAAGCACGCCTGCCATCTTCAACCGAACCTTCTCAATTATCTGCATCGCACTATCTTTTGATCCGGTTATCCTTGGAAGGGAATAAATGGTTTCCTGGGTTTGGGCGTCCACTACCTGAGCTTCAACGGTAAGGTTATACCCATTCAGATAATAGCTTCCCGACACAAAATAGCTGGCATGCACAACTTCACTCAACGTAGGCCTTCCGTCAGGATCGTCGGGTAAAACACCGAGATAGGGCGAGTAAGCCTTCATCGTCAGGTAGGGTACGATTCTTACATCTTCCAGTTCGTCCAGTCGGGATGAAAGCCAACTGCTTGCGATATCTCCCAATGGTGTAAATAACGTATCACCTGTGTGATTACTAAATGGAACGATACCAATCCGACCTACCTTAGCCATTCCTCCGACATCTGCTTTCAAGACTTGATCCTTTAGATAGTAGGCTGACACTAAAATTGATACAAATACAATTAACACGACTGCTATTGGCATTCTTGATTTATTATATCCCTTTATTTCAGCGGAATTTTCATTGGCAGTGTGAAAAGTAGGGAAACAATCTGCAGCGGTTAGCGTCGCCAGTATTTGGGGTCGGTTTGAGAAAATTGACATCTCGCTTTCGGCTGGAACGACCAGCTTGCCCTGCCGTTTTAGATCGCCCGGATTTATCTTGAAGGCATCTTTAAAGCACTTGTTAAAATATGCGGGGCTTTCAAACCCCACCTTGTAGGAAACCTCTGAAATTGTTAAAGAAGTTCTCTGAATCAACCGACAGGCTTTAAGTAAACGGATGTAACAAATAAACTTCCCGGTGGAAAGGTTCGTGTCCTTTTTTATTTTCCGGTGCGTTTGTTCGCGACTTAGGCTGAGTTCGCCAGCCAGTTCAGTTCCGGAAAAATTGTGGTTATTGCCACGAGCGATCACGACTTCAGCGGCGCGAGCTATAAATACCGGATCGGTAAACTTACCACTGTCCATAGACCGATTGTCACATACTTAAAATTAAGAATTGCACGGCGAGGAATGACCAATGCTCATTTCTTTTTTTCTGCACTTTGAAAAAAGCGTAACACTACGAATGAGTTGAGCAAAGAGGTCCCGTTGTTCTTAGTAATTGAATGCAGGAACTGGCTTCAATAATATGCTCTCTGTAGTCCCTTGATTTCCACTTTTAGGAACGCAATCATGGAACCGGCTCTTTTGACCTTTATTGCAGTAAGTACAATGCTACAAGATCGGGAAGTAAAAATCCTGCTGACCATTTTCGATGCTAGTATTCATTCATTGTACGATCTGCAGGTTTTTCGTTTTACCTCTTTGAAAACCATTACCTAAATTGCCTCTTGATCAGACCACGTCCTTTCTTAACCTAGTACAATGTGCTTTCGCCTTGCTTTCAGTAAATTTGATTTTATGAAACAAATATCGGAATACCCGAAGGCCATTTGAAGGAGATGGCGGTCGAGTTGAACAAGGTTCTCTCGGATGAAATTCTCTTTTTATAAAAACCCGAAATTATCATTGGGATGTCGAAAGTGAAAGCTTCAAGGAAATGCACAAGTGCTATGAAAAGTCAGTATGAAGAACTGGACCAAATAATTGAGGAGGTTGCTGGTCGTGTACGGTCACTGGGACAGTTCTGAAGGAAGGTTAAAGGACTTCTAAATATAAAATCAAATGCAAAACAAAAATGACTATAAAGCGCCAGACCTTGCACGCATCGGTCACGTTCACCTCAAAGTATCAGACCTCGACAAATCCATTGCGTTCTATAGAGATTTACTCGGGTTTGAACTGACGATGATGTATGGAGAACAGGCTGCCTTTTTATCAGCTGGTGGTTATCACCATCATATCGGACTAAATACATGGCACAGCAAGAATTCTCCACCAGCAGACGATAGAGCTGTTGGTCTTTATCATACTGCATTTCTTTATCCGACGCGAAAAGATCTTGCAGAAATTTTGGATCGGATTAGACGAGCTTACTATCCACTTACAGGCGCGTCAGAT
>JAEZBX010000005.1 GCA_023412765.1 Bacteroidota bacterium | reverse complement strand
AAGGATGAAGCGTTATGCGCCCATTGATGCTTCTAAGTTTTTTGCGCCGGGTGCAAACAAAAATTCTTATACAATCCCATCAACGGCAACTATAAAGCAAACGGCGTCGATCCATGATGTGTATTTTCTATTTAAAGGCGTGACTGAAACGAGCAATGCTGCGTTATTTCCATTGGCAGAAATAGAGTTGAAAACGAAAGCTAATTGACCAGGAAAATGAAGGTCTTGTATTCTATTCTTGCGGTACTAGTCTTTTGTAATGATGGAAGAGTTTGGGCTCAGAAATCTTTCACTAATTCGATTGGGATGGAATTCATTAGGGTCGAACCCGGTACGATGACCGTTGGAGAATTCGCGCCTCCATACCCGGTCCCTGACGACACTGTAAAAGGAGCGGACCGACCATATACAATGTGGATGGGAGACGGCAGGCCATATAGTGCAGCGGAATTTAAACTCGCTGAGGAAATGGCGAAACGTGATGAATCAGCAGGCTTCCAGGTAAGGCTGGATAAGCCATACTATCTTGGTAAATTTGAAGTGACTCAGGGACAATGGAAGAAAATCATGGGGAATAACCCTTCGACATTCACGGCCGGTCCCGATGCAGATAGCTATCCCGTTGAGGGTGTTTCCTGGAGCGATGCAAAAGCCTTCATCAAAAGATTGAATAACCTGGAAAAGACTAAGCGTTATCGACTCCCATCCGAATTCGAATGGGAGTTTGCCGCAAGGGCTGGAGCAATGAAAGATATTCCGTGGGATCAAATCCAGGCATCTGCAAACCTTTCTAAGACTTCAACAACCGCTGTCGGCTCGCTGCAGTCTAACGCGTGGGGATTCTATGATATGCTTGGGAATGTCTGGGAATGGGTTGAGGATTATTATAACAAAAAACTATTTGCCGATCCCATTCCTCCATCGCGAGGAAAGCAGCACGTGCTGAAGGGCGCTTCCTTCACGGGCGATGTAAAGAATGCTACTTACATGACGCATGCCGCTGGACCAGGTAACGGCTGGGATATTGGATTCAGGGTCTTGGTTGAACCGGAGGGTAACTGAACGATGATGAGGCTATTTAAATTTACTGTTGTTATTTTCGCGTTGACAACCTATTCGCAGGCTCAGGTTCCGGAAGGCTTTAAGCCAATATTCAATGGAAAAAATCTTAGACGCTGGCATATTAGCAGAACTTCACATCAGGGTACGACAGGCAATTTTTATGTGGAGGATAAGGCAATCACTTTGAAACAAAATCCATATGGACAGGGTGGTGTTCTCCTCACCGATAAAAAATATAAAGACTTTGAATTGTATGTTGAAGTTAAGATAGACTCGTTTTGCAACGGTGGAATTTTTCTCCGATCAACTGAGAGTGGACAGGCATATCAAATCGAGCTGGCAAATCCTGGTGGTACGGGCGCATTATTTGGAGAAGCGATGCAAATCAGTCAGGCGGCAAAGGCCGAAAATCTAATGGAGGTTTGGAAGCCTGGTGATTGGAATGCCTTTCGCATTCGTATGGTGGGAGAGGTGCCAACGATAACTCTGTGGATTAATGGCCAGAAAATGTGGGAGATCACGCAACCTAAAAACGATTTTACAGCAGGGGAGGTCGAAGGCATGATCGGCCTGCAATCGCATTGGACGGCGTTGTATCAACCAATTCCAAAAGGTTTCAATATGCCGGGTGCGTGGAGACCTGGAGCGGCGCATCGTTTCAGAAACATTGCCGTTAAAAAATTGAAATGAAATTCATTCGTGTGGATCTGCGTTCGGGAACCCGTAATGTGAAAAGATTTCGATAGCTTCTTTGCTCTTGATGAACTCAAAAAAAGTTGTGGCGAGGCTATTATCCTTTCCATGTATTGTAATGGCAGCGCCTTGGATCAGCGGCTGATGACTTTCTTCCGGAATCATAAAATATTTTCCGCCTTCATTTTTCATGTTGGGAGAAAGTGCCAGAGAGAGTGCTACAATGCCGATGTTTGCGGCACCGGTTGAGGCAAACTGCGCGGTTTGCGAGATATTTTCGCCGTACACAAGCTTAGTGCTGAGCGATTCAAATAACTTGTAAAACTTAAGGCTTTCGACAGCTCTTTTTCCGTATGGTGCGTGCAACGGATTGGCTATTGCAATCTTTTTGATAACCGGATCAGCCAAAGATTGCATTCCATTTTTACTCGGGTCGATCTTCTTACTCCAGATAACCAACCTTCCGGTCGCATAGTGATAAATTTCCGAGGAAGTTTTCTTTTGTTGCTTTAGTCTCTCAGGGTATAGAATGTCGGCAGAGAAAAACATATCAAAAGGGGCGCCATTAATAATTTGTTCTGTCAATTTTCCGGATGAGCCATAAGTGACATCTATCTTGCCATTATTTGTTTTTGAAAAAACATGAATAACTGAGTCCAGTGTAAACTTGAGGTCGGAAGCGGCTGCGATCAAAAGTTTGCTTTGAGCGTTTGAGAAACAAGGCGTTATAGCTAAGAGAAAAACGGCAATGATTTTTGGCATTGGATCAGACATAATAATCGTTAATAACTTCGCCATGATATCGTTATGTATTACAGGATATATCGAAATATAGGCAGAGTTTGTTGATTTTGAGAATGGGAATAGAGATTTCACTCCACAGTATTCTGAAAGGGGCTTGCTGAACAAGTGAAAAGGAAAATCAAAACGCTGTTTTAACTCTAATAAGAGAAATTTTTGCGCTTTGGATATCATACGCGCAAGCAAAAAAGAGGAGTTAATTTGCCATGCACTTACTCCTATTATCATTGAATTGATAATGCTCCCATACCTATCCACTTTTTCTTTTGCTCACCCAAAAGAAAAAGTTCCAAAAAGAAAAGGGTGGGTCGAAATATGCTGGCCAACGCACTTTCCGGGCCACCCCCGCCTACGGAAGCCTTCGGTGGGCAAGCCCGCATTTCGACCGGGCCACCGCACCGGCACGGATCACAGGACGTGCCGCGACTAATGCCATACGCTTCTTTTCCAGCAGGCACTAAGTACCTTTGCTAAGCCGCTTGCTTATTCAAAAGTTACTTTGTGCTCGTTGTGCACCTCATTTGAGAGTTTGTAAAGTCCTTATCACACGAATAAGTTCTTTTTATCTGCTTGCCCTGTTCTTTTCAACATACTCCCGCACGGTCCCAACCGGTGCAATCCAAATCCCGTTAGCGGGATCTTTGGCGTATTCAAGCAATTTCTTCAACATGGAAAGTCGCGTGGTTTGCGGTCCGGACTCATTCATCTCATGTCCAGCAAGAACAAGCCACTGTCCGTTTTGCACCGCTGCCTCGATCGCGGGGAGCATTTGATCAAAGTCTTTGCCATCGCTTTCAACACCCGTTAATTGTGCGAAGTCGCAGTATGAAGGGTCGTTTGCTGCTTCGCTTAACCATAGACGCCCACTGGAAAATGATGATGCAACTACCGGCACATAGCTCTTGGTTTCTTTTCCTCTGCCCACAAATGTTTGTCCACAGGGATATGCGAATTCAGTGCATTCAACGCCAAGCAATTCACGGATCTCTTTATTTGCTTGTGCAAGTTCATCGTGCATTTGCTGAAGTGAATAATCTTCAAGGGCAGTAGGCCGGGCCCATGGAAAATTTCCCGAGCATGGGTGCTTAAGGGAATGGTTCGCAATTTCATGACCACTGGCGACAGCTTTTTTCCACCCATCTAAATTCTGGCGCACAGCACTTGGCACTACATAGAACGTTGCCTTGATTCCAAATTGATCAAGCAAGGCTGTCCCAACTTTTATCTGGCTTGCACGTCCATCGTCAAATGACAAACTTATAGCAGCTTTCTTTCCGTCCGGCCATTTGAATGTCGGCGTTTGCGAATATGATAGGCTACTTACCGTCATACTTAACAGTAGCGCTATGCAGAAAATCTTAGGATACCTTGAATGCATAAGTAATCTGAAATAAATTATATAAGTTAAGGTAATGTTTATTGGGCAAACACGAATGTTAAATTACTTTATTGCCACCAAGTCGCCAAGGCACGAAGAATGGTACGCACGCACGCTATTAACTAATAACTATTAACTAATAACTATTGACTAATAACGCTACTCGACGCTCTTCAAAAAAGCAATCAGATCCGCCATTTGTTCTATTGATATTTTTTCATTCAAATTGCCAGGCATCATTGACATATTAAGTGCGTTGATAGATTTTATTTGGCTGCGGTTTATCGTTTTGTCCAGGGCGCTTACATTGCGCAGCGTAATAGCGCTTGGCGTTTCGGTGGAAATGATTCCTTGAAAACTTTCGCCGTTGTTTAGTTCCACAGACCAAAGATCAAATCCACTGGAAATTGAAAGGTTAGGGTCAAGTGTATTCGCCATAATTGCTGACGCCGACCAGTTGTGAACTGTTCCAAGATCCGGCCCAATGGCCACTCCGTTGGAACTCCTAACCTGGTGACATATTCCACAATTTTCCGTGAACACAACTTTACCTTTGTCCGCAGACCCTTTAATTAGCAAGGCTTTTCGATATTCCTGATTTACTTCCTCTTCATTATTCTTTGTGAAGATGGAGCGGAATCTATTTCGTAGGTTTTCGTTTTGTACCGTCATCAGCCTCACGCGTCTCGGCCAACTAATACTTGATTCTGCGATCTTTCCGTCCTCAATCGCCTTTAGAAGAATTTCAATGCGCTGTTCATCAGCCAAAAGTATTCTCACACCTGCATCCTGAAGCTGAGGTGTCAGCAAATCCCAAGCCTGCAAAAGATAGTCAGAAACAGTAGTACCTGGAATTGCCCCTAGCGCCCGCAGTGCAGCGAGTTGGACAGGCAGTGGTTCTTGAGGAACGAGCAATTTTAGCAGCATGGATTCATGCACCGCAGGATTTCCAATTGCAATTAAGTCAATGGCATCGGTGCGTAAATCCTCTGACGCCTTACTGTCAGTCGCAATAGTCGAAGCTCGTGCAATGGCGTCAGCGGGTAATTTCACATCGGCAACTGGCATAGCTTGCAATAAGTGTAAGGCGCCCCGACGTACTCTTGGAACAGCGGTATCAAAAAATATTTTTACCACCGAGTTGACCTCAGCCGGATTGAAATTAATTTTGGCACCGCTATTTTGTAACGCTTGGGCTATACCTTCCATGATAGCAGATTGGGCAGCGAAGTTCTTAGTGCTTTCGGCCTGTTTAATATATTTCAATAGTTGCGCGGAGCCCTGACCTTTCGTTGAAGCCATTACCTCGATAATTTCTTCCAACAGCGATACAAAACTATCGCTATCCTCGCTTACTGTTAGCTTTTTCATTACATGGTCGGCCAATACTTTAGGACTGGCGGAAGCGGATAGCGCAGCGGCAAGCACCCATTTATCTGTCATATCCTTTAACAACAATTCCAAGCGTACTTCCTCAGCTTCACGGTCATCAATAAATCCAAGTGTGCACAGTAACTGAAAACGAACTGCTGGTGATGGATCCGATCTCAAAGTAAAAAGGGATTTAGCCAGGGCAGACGATGTGCGAAGACGATCTTCGGCCAGTTTGACCGCATTTTTCCGAATGCCAGCTTCACTGTCTCGGAGAGCTGTTGCTATTTGCTGGTCGTCGAGTTGCTTCATGCCCTCTAACGTCCAAAGCGCATGTAGCCTTCCCATTGTGTTAGAACCTTTGAGCAAGCTGTCCAACAACGCCACAGAGGTTTTGCTTTTCCGATCAACAAGGATTCGTTGTGCATTCTGTCGCCACCAGGAGTTGGGATTAGCAAGATAGGATACCAGTTCTCGCTCAGAGGCTCTTCCTAAGGTCAGCCCACTTGTCCATTTCGGTGCTAACGCGTCGCTTTTGCTGATACGGTAAATTCTGCCTTTATCCCGATCGTTGTACAATTCGCCGGACTCAATAACTTCTTTGCCCATCCATTCCGGATGTTCAATTATCTGACGATAGTAATCCACAACATAAAGAGAACCATCGGGACCAACATACAAGTTTACAGGTCTAAACTTTGCATCTGAGGAAGTAAGGAACTCACGATTCGATTTGATTCGACTGGCGGAAAAGGTTGCACCTTTCTCTGCGATCTTGTCAACGTGAACTAAATTGCTGACTGGCTCAGCAACGAAAGTCACGTTCTCGTTATAAGGACTCGGAAACTGTCCTCCAAGATAGGCTGTCAGTCCGCAGGCCGACGTAATCACACCTACATCAGTCAAAAGTTGGTGTTGTGGATTTATTGTGGTCGGAAATACTTCTGCCGCGTTGCCGTGGTCGGATATCGACTGCGTTGCATCAGAAAGCTTAAACGCCGCATTTCGTTCGACATATCGTTGGGCTATAACCTCATGATACACATGATTGGAGTTACCAACAAGCAAATGATTTCCCCACTGGTCGAACGTTTGTCCAAATTGTGTGTGACTTGAAAGCTCTTCGAGCGTCAAATCATCAAGGTTAAATCGTACTGACCTTCCCCGGGCATTTTGGGGTAACCTCGGAGACTCCGGCTTGCCAGGAAAATAGATTTCTCGTCCCGCATCACCAAACTGTTCGCGGTATGTCTCCGTTGTTACAATGCCTTCGTGAGCAAGGTAGATCCAATTATCAAGTCCCAGCACAGGACTGTTTAAATTGTGTTGAGGATTGGACAATGCAAACCCGGTGAGTAAAGTATCAATCACATCAGCCCGATTGTCATTATCAGTATCTTCAAGGTATAAAACATTTGGCGCGTCTGTCACGATGAATCCATTCTTCCAGCGCATAATGCTGTTTGGAAGCACAAGATTTTCAGCGAACGTTGTACTCTTGTCCATGACACCGTCTCCATCTGTATCACTGAGCAGCTTGATGGATCCACTTCCGCTGACATCGAGGGGATAGCCAGGCATCTCTACAACGTAAAGACGTCCATACTCATCTATCTCCATGTCTACCGGATCTCCAATAAGTGGTTCTGACGCGAGCAATTCTATCTTAAATCCATCTTCAATTTCAAAAGTGGACAGCGCTTCGTCGATCCGCTGAGGTGGACTGTCCTGTTTGCATGATGAGAATGCGATTATGAAAAGAAAAAGAAATAGCTGAGACCTCATTTGTTACCGCGAATGGTATTAATCCGATTGTGGCTAATAAAGCTAACAAAATCGTAGCAAACTGATGTGCTTCGCGAGTGAGCAAAAAAAGAAG
>JAEZBX010000036.1 GCA_023412765.1 Bacteroidota bacterium | reverse complement strand
GCTCCAGTTTAATGTTTTCATAGGTGTTTACAGGGCTCTTTTCCACCCTCTCTATGAATTCTGTGTTCAAGCTCCTTAGCTGCTCCTGGCTGGTCTCGAAAATGCTGACCTGGTATCGGTAAATATTGGTTTCTTTTTCGGGCGGTTGTGTTACAAACAGATAACCCTCCTTGGCGTACAGGGGAGTAACACCTACCGGAGAAATCTCACACTTTGATTCCACGAACTCGTATATTACTGAGCCTTCCTGCAGGGATCCTTTGATTTGAGGAAGGGCGAATTCGATGATAGATTCCAATTCGCTCATTACACCATCGTCTTCGATCATCTGGCGGTAACTAAGCTCCAGTTTTTTGAAATCCTCCAATGAAAGTTCTTTAGGAAAAGACTCGCGTATGAGCGACTTGTTTTCCTTTAGGGTAAGCAGGTTTCGGTAGTGAAAGACAAGGTCAGCCATAAATGGGTATAACTCCACCCTGTCGAACGACGACTTAACCTTCTGAAGATATGCCATCAGCACGTACTTCTTATATTCGAAATCGATTAAACCTTGAGTTAGCCAATCCTTTGATAAATTATCCATAGTTAAAAAAATCCAAGCCGTTATCAATTTAAACATTCACGCCATTTTGAACAAGGGGTTTCCACCCAGATTATCCGTACATATGTTGGATTCCAGTGTACAAATCACCGCTTGATGGGATTTTTAAGTCAGTCATGACAGATATTTTCTGCCATCCTGACCATACAGCACTGACGAAAACGTTCCTACCCTTTATAAAAACCGGTAAAACCTGACAGATGTTAAATATTTCATCTTAATTCGCGTCACTTTTCTCCATTGGCACAAAAGCTGATAAGGGGGGACTTAGACAAATTTGTTAACCTTTTAAATCCACATACACATATGGCTAAAATCAACTTCAAACCAAATGAGGACCGGGTATTAGTTGAACCCGCTGAAGCTGAAACCAAGACCGCATCTGGTATTATCATTCCAGACACAGCAAAAGAAAAACCCCAAAAAGGCAAAATCATTGCCGTTGGTGAAGGCGTTAAGGACAAGCCTGTAACCGTAAAAGTTGGTGACAATGTACTCTACGGAAAATACTCCGGCACTGAGATCAACATCGACGGAAAAGAGTATCTCATCATGAGAAACTCAGATATTTTCGGAATCATTTAATCAACCTAAAAATCTCAAAATCTATGGCTAAAGAAATAACCTTTGAAACCAGCGCAAGAGACAAAATAAAGAAAGGCGTTGACAAACTTGCTGATGCAGTAAAAGTTACCCTGGGTCCAAAGGGTCGTAACGTTATACTCGATAAGAAATTCGGCGCACCTACTGTAACGAAGGATGGTGTATCCGTTGCAAAAGAAATAGAACTTAAAGACGCTATCGAAAACATGGGTGCTCAACTCGTGAAGGAGGTAGCTTCAAAAACTGCTGATGCTGCCGGTGATGGTACTACTACCGCAACTGTATTAGCTCAATCTATATATGCTCATGGTATCAAGAACGTAGCTGCCGGAGCTAACCCAATGGATTTGAAACGCGGTATCGACAAAGCTGTTGATGCTGTTGTTGAAAACCTGAAAAAACAATCCAAGAAAATCAAAGACTCTAACGAAATAGCACAGATCGCTACAATCTCTTCCAACAGTGACCCCACTATTGGAAAGATGATCGCAGACGCTATGGACAAAGTTGGAAAAGATGGTGTGATCACCGTTGAAGAAGCAAAGGGTACTGAGACTGAAGTAAAGACTGTTGAAGGTATGCAATTCGACAGAGGTTACCTCTCCCCTTACTTCGTGACAAACACAGAAAAGATGGAGGTCGATCTTGATCAACCTTTTGTACTGATCTACGACAAGAAGATCAGCAGTATGAAGGAACTCCTTCCTGTTCTCGAGCAATCTGCTCAAACCGGCAAACCCCTTGTTATCATTGCTGAAGAAGTTGAAGGCGAAGCTTTGGCAACGCTGGTAGTGAACAAGATCCGCGGTGCTTTAAGAGTAGCTGCTGTTAAAGCTCCTGGCTTTGGCGACAGAAGAAAAGCAATGTTGGAAGATATCGCTATCCTCACCGGAGGTAAAGTGATCTCTGAAGAGCAAGGCTTCAAACTGGAGAATGCAACTCTTGACATGCTTGGTCGCGCAGAAAAGATCAACATCGACAAAGACAATACGACGATCGTTAACGGAGCTGGTAAGAAGAATGAGATCCAGGGCCGCATAGCTCAAATCAAAGCTCAGATCGAAACTACAACTTCGGATTACGACAAGGAAAAATTGCAAGAGCGTCTTGCTAAGCTTTCTGGTGGTGTGGCTATCCTGTATGTAGGTGCTGCAACGGAAGTTGAAATGAAGGAAAAGAAAGACCGTGTAGACGATGCGTTGCATGCAACACGTGCTGCAGTTCAGGAAGGTATAGTTCCTGGTGGTGGCGTAGCTTACATCCGTGCGATTGAAGCACTCAAGAATGCATCTGATCTTGGAATCAACAACGAAGATCAGGCTACTGGTGTGAACATCGTTCGCCTGGCACTTGAGTCTCCTTTGAGAACTATTGCTGAAAACGCCGGACAAGAAGGTTCTGTGATCGTAAACAAAGTTCGCGACGGCAAGAAGGACTTCGGTTACAATGCTCTCGACAACACATTTACAAACTTCTTTGATGCTGGTATCATCGACCCTACCAAGGTAACACGCCTTGCTCTGGAAAATGCCGCTTCAATCGCAGGTTTGTTGTTGACTACTGAAGCCGTTGTTTCTGAAATTCCTGAAGAAAACCCTGCACCGGCAATGCCACACGGCGGCGGCGGAATGGGTGGAATGATGTAATTCAGTCCGACAATGTAATAGAGAAGGCCTCATCCAAAAGATGAGGCTTTTTTTATTATTTTCACCAGCAATAACTAACGCACATGGTCATACATTCCAGTTTCAGCGATTTCATTCTCTTTTTATTCGTGCATATGTCCCATGCGGACGAAACTTATGATCCGTATGAAATGGCTACTATCAAACAAAAAATGGCTGGAATGTTCGATGAGGATGCGGACATAGAACGAAAGCTTTACATCACTATTCGCGAATACAATTCATTCGATAAGCAAAAGCTTCCCGTACTGTTCAGAGAAAGCTTCAAACATTTTGGACAGGACGAGAACATTCAGAAGAGTGCATTTTACGATGATCTTACCGAGATCATGCAGGCAGACGGTAAGGTGGTAGACGCCGAAAAAAAGGCATTGCAGGCGCTGAGGGAAATCGTTGAACTGAATTCAAGATAGTATGAAATTCATCTATGGCTTGGTTTTACCAGTGTTTCTATTGGCATTAGGCGCATGTAAAAAGCCGGTGCTTGAAGTAACTGATGGAACGATACCGCCGATGATACTTGCAACAGCTATTGATGATTCTCTCCCGTCGAAAACCGTAAAGGCTCTTCACCTTGAAGGCACTACAGGTTTGAAAGTGCAATATTATTCAGGGCTGCACAATTCATACTTTGAATACGATGCCGACAATGATCGACTACTTGAAGAGATATCGTCGTTGCCTTTTCCAATGAATTCTAATTTATCTGACACGCGATGCCGACTGATTTCGCTTCAAAGTTTAAACACCCTGAAAAAGAATATTTCAACGGCAGAATTGGAAAGCGCCTATCGTTTCTGGGACACCAATGGATCTGACTACCGTATATTCGAGTGCATTAAGCCACCTTATAAACATATTCTGCAACTGGAAAGTGGTACGAACCACGTTCTCCATCGCATAGAATTGCTCGAAGAGTCTTAATTAACTATGATTTCTTCACGGCCAGTCTGTACAGCATCAGCATCATGCCGATAAAAAATAAGGTGCCTAAGATATGATAGCCACCATGTCCAAGGAAGCCTTCGAGGGAAGACTCCACGCTTAAGTTCCGTAATTGGTCTGGGTAAAACACACCAAGTACCGCAGCAACAACACCAGTAATCGCGCCACCTGCGATAAGACCCGTTGAGAATAGATTACCCCTGCTCAGGTCGCTGTCTTCTACAACTTCTCCCTTGCGTTCGGCTCTCCAGTCGATGAAACCCTTCAGCGCTCCACCAATAAATATCGGAAGCGTTGTAGCAAGGGGAAGGTATAAACCAATCGCAAATGCAAGCGCTTTAACGCCGCATAGCTCCATCGTGATAGCGATAAACACACCGATCATGATGAACTCCCAATCTAAATTAAAGGAAAGAATGCCGCGAGTAAGCGTAGCCATCAACGTAGCTTGTGGAGCGGGGAAATTTCCCTGACCGATCGCATGGGTGATACCCTGACCTAACATTTCTTCCGTAGGTGTGTCCAAAACCTTAACGACCAGGCCAATTGCTATCGATGAAACAATTGCGCCAATAAAGAGAGACAATTGTTGATATCTTGGAGTAGCACCTACAATGTATCCCGTTTTTAAATCCTGTGAGGTACCCCCTGCATTTGCCGCAGCAATACAAATCATACTTCCAACTACTATTGCTAAGGGTTCATAAAATTTGCCGGACCAACCGACGCTTGTGAAAATAAGGCACGTTCCCATCAGTGTTGCAATGGTCATACCCGAAATCGGATTGTTGCTTGTGCCGACTAATCCAACGATACGGCTAGACACAGTAACAAAGAAAAAACCAAAAATGACTACGAGAATTCCAATCAACAATTTTTGGACAACGTTTTCCCCTGGGATGCCTGGAAGTATAACGGTCAGCAGCACTAAAGCGATACTACCTATGATAACTACCTTAAAAGAAAGATCGTCTTCAGTCCTTGAAACAGTATCTACACTTTTCTCTTTTAATGAGCCCATGCTGTCTTTGAATGACGACACAATAGTGGGAATAGTTTTCATCAGTGTAATCAGACCTCCGGCTGCAACAGCCCCTGCCCCAATTTGTCGGATGTAGGCTCGGTACAGTGCCTCAGAATAATCACCAAAAGTTTTTGTAACAGGGTCCCAGCCAAAGGCACCTTCTTTCGAGATTGAAGCCAGATTACCAATTTTTACCAACTGCTCTGCTGCAATTTCTGGAGAAATAAGCGTTGAAAGCAGCGGAATAATTGCCCACCATGCTAACACTGAACCTGCTACAAGAACACCGGAAATTCGCGGGCCTATTATGTAACCGACGCCCAGGTATTCTGGAGTGATCTCAGCTTTGGTTGCTGCGCTTGGCCAAAATTTGTTCGCCTGGCTTGTTATGAATTGAGGCGTTTCTGCTATTACGTGAAAAACCTTTTGCAGCAAGGCATATACAAATGCAACACCCATTCCGACGAAGGCCGTTTGTGCGAATACACCACCCTTCTCGCCGGCCTGCAAAACAGAAGCAGCTGCCGTTCCTTCGGGATACGGAAGTGCACCATGTTCTTTTACGATAAGCGATCGCCTGAGGGGTATCATCATCATCGTTCCGAGCATCCCGCCAAAAGCTGCCAGAATCAAAATTGTCAAATAATCGAAGTATGCTTCTCCAACACTCAATCCATTTTCCCCGGGCGATAAAAAAAGAAATGCAGGCACTGTAAACGCCACACCTGCAGCGATAGACTCACCTGCTGACCCGGTCGTCTGCATGATATTATTTTCCAGTATTGTTGTCTTGAGGAATTTTCGTCCGAGCGTGATTGCAATTACTGAAATTGGAATAGAAGCGGTAACTGTTAAGCCTGCGCGCAAGGCAAGATAAACTGTTGAACAGCCAAACAGAATTCCAAACAGCGAACCAAAGACAATTGATTTCACCGTGAACTCAGCCATAGTTGTCTCGGGCGCAACGTATGGCTTAAAGGTTTTAGTCTCCTTCATCCAGTATAGGTTTAGTTAATGAGTCTCTTTAGGTGCAATGAAAGTATTGTAAAGGATCATCAGCAGGGTTGAAACCACTCCAATTCCTCCTACAATAAACCACATCAGAGATGGGTTCGTTGTAAGATAGGAAGTTCTGAGCCAATCCGCCACAGGACCCGCAGCAAACGAGCCTATCGCAACAGGTAGAAAAGAGAACCCCATGAAAGTCCCCAGCTGGTGCTTCGGAGCAAGCGTGCTAACATACTCATAAAAGCGTGGTGCTTGTGTTGACTCGCCCAGCGCAAAAAGAGCTATTGCGAATACAGCCGCCGCTACGGTTGGAATTGTTCCTATTATGATCCATGATAGACTTGCAAAAATAAATCCCAATGTCATGGCGGTAATGGGTTTCCATTTCTTTACGACTTCCGCCATGGGCACTGTCAAGAATATGATACAAATCGCATCTACCGTTGTGAGAAATTCAAAGTTGTTATAGTGAAGTATATCTGTCGAATAAAAAGGAAGGAGATAAAAAATTTGCCAGAACATAATCCAGAAGCCGGAAAAAATTACCAGAAAACTGATGAAGCGAAGGTTGCCAAACACCAGTATCATATCACTAAAAACTTTGCCGAATGTGCGTTGTACAATTGCTTCCTGTGAAGTAGGTTCCTTAAAGAATATCCATGCAGCAATCAAAAGAAAAAACGAAGTGATAGAAGACATCACTAATACAAACTCGATACCCAGGCCCTCCCTGATTTGAAATGCTAACAGCGGACCGATAGCACCGCCAATATTTCCCAGCGTATAATAAATCGAAAAGCCCAATGCTTTGACATTTGGTTTTGAAGTCTGTGCAACAGTCCCAACGATACAGGGCTTGATCAATGAACCACCTATCGCAGTTATGAGAAGAACGATGACAATATAATTCCTTCTGCCTATGCTGGCAATTAAATCCTGGCCGATAGGCATTCCGGCCAACCCTATTAAAAAATATCCGACAGTGAAGATTAAGAAACAGGCGAGTAGAGTTTTCTTAAAACCATACTTATCCACAATAACGCCTGCAAGAATAGGTAATAGAAAAATTACACCAGAAAAAAGACCTGCTAAAGTTGCTGCGTCCTCTTCAAGACCAACTTTTCTAGCCAGAAACATAGTTAACACAGCGGTGGTGCCATAAAATGCAAATCGTTCGAAGAGCTCGAGAGTATTGGCTATCCAAAAATCAGAAGTAAAGCCCGACCTGACCTCATCAAGCCTTTGATGCAATCCCATGTAGTTTGTTAAGCTAGGTAATGCGTAAAGTAAAGTGATTAAAACGTTTTCGCAAGCAGCGGACCACCGATAAAAATATTATATAACCGATAAGACCATTTGTTGTTCATACTATTTCAGTCAAATTAAAGCTTGTAGATGATATGTGCGTGTGATAGATATTGTTTGCTGTTGCATTAAAACGCACAAAAAAGTTTGTTTACGTCCAACATTAAACTATCCATTGTGGTTTTCTAAAATGGTACGTTAAACATTAATCGTACGATAACATCAAATATTAATAACTAAACAATTGTCCCTATGAGAAATTTCATTATGTTACTTGCACTGTTTTTTGTTGTGCAAACGATACAAGCTCAAAATTCCACAACGGCGCAAAGCGAAGTTACGGATGAGGAGTTGGAAAAATATGCAGTCACCATGGACTCAATTGAGGATATGAAAGCCAGTCTCTTAGAAGATATTTCTGAAATGGTGGCGAAGAACGAAAAGATGACAAATGCACGCTATAATGATTTGTCGAAAATTATTGATGATGAGGCGGCATTGAAAGAAGCAAAGGCTACACCGGAAGAAATAACATTTATAAAAGAGGTGATTGCGAAGAAAGAAGAAGGAACAAAAAAAATTCAGGAAACATTCCAAACTATGGCTAAGGATTATGTTGGCGCGAGTTCTTACAACAAGATCAAGGATCAGCTTAAATCAAATCCTGAACTTAAAAAACGCTATGAAACCCAGCTCGATAAATTGGGTGGGGACAGCGACGTAAATTAGGTGAATACGATCAAATTGGAGGTCGCCGAAATCGGCGACCTTTTTTTTATCTGAACTTTTTTGCGTTCCAACCCGTAATAACCTAAAAATTATATCTTTGCCCTCTTAAAAAAATATTTTTGCCTCTTAAGTAAGTCTGAATGCGTCATTTGTCATGCGCAGGTCTCTTAATATTCTGCCTGCACCTCTCTTTCAATACATCCGCACAATTCAACGTCAACAGCCTCTTCGCTCCTATCGATTTCCGGTTGCAATTCAATATTTATGAAACCCTGGCAGGGAAGTCGCACAAACCTCTGGTGGTTTTGCCGGCGGTCGAGAGTGCTTCCATGCTCACCGAAAATGATGGTTGGAAGACCTGGAGTTATGTTGAGAATTATGAGTTTGGCAGCGACCGCGGATCCATACCGATGATAACCGATCTTAATTCGCTGCATCCATATTTTCGAGATCAGGTAGTTTCACTGATAGAAAAATGTAAGGCGAAGGGGATTGAATTAGCCATTGTCGAAACCTTCCGTACTCATGCGAAACAACACGAATACAAGAGCATGGGTGGGGATTATACAACTGCTAAGGCCGGACAATCGCGACACCAATATGGACTTGCAGTTGATGTTGTTCCAATTGTAAAATCAAAACCCGTTTGGAACAGCGCGCAATTGTGGAGAAAGATTGGCGCCGTTGGCGAAAGACTCGGATTGCGTTGGGGTGGTCGGTGGAGGAATCCCTATGATCCGGGACATTTTGAATGGACTGGTGGATTAACATCTCGCCAGCTTAGTGTTGGTAAATTTCCAACTCGTGCCGATTTTGGAGAACGATATCCCTGTCTCGATGAGGATCTTCGCCTGTTGCAAAGCCATTGGTTGGAGTGGGAAACTTCGCAGAGTGCGTGGACTAGGAAATAATTGTTTAAGGTTTAAAGTTAAAGGTTTAAGGTTTAAGGTTTGAAGTTTGAGGTTCCTCGAATTTCCGATTTCGGATAACGGATAACGATTAATCCTACTTTATCAACTTCCAATTATGTGCTTTGAGAGAAGTATTCCTCACTTTTGATGCATAACTTGTACTTCGTCTAGCGCAACAGTAATTTGTCGTGACTTGGCTCCGCAGCCGCATGGCTGCGCTTTTGGATTTGCTACTGAATTTTAGCCGCACATCCCCCCACCAGGCCAAAGCTAAAATTAGGTTGCAATCCAAAAGCTGGAAGAATGGTCCTGCTACTCCTCAAGCCATACAGTTCTCTTATCTTGACAAAGTAGTACTAGTTTTTGTGAAGTGGCTTTGCGCTCGATCAAATATCGCAAGCAATGCGCCTTATACCATATACCCTATACCTCACCTTATTCCTTATTCCCTATTCCTTTTGTCCAACTGACAAAGTAGGATTATTTAAATAGTTCGCTCGATCTCCTGGCGAAGCTCTTGGCTCGAGCGTGTTCGATATTCGATATTCCTTGTTCGATATTCGATATTCCGTATTCCTTATTCCTATTCCCTTCTTCACGAGTGTCCCATACTTTCTCTATATTGAAAACCTAATTTCTGCAGACAAATGAACGAACCTAAGTTTAAGCCAGTCCTAGGCCTATGGGACGCAACCATGGTCGTCGCAGGGTCTATGATAGGCTCGGGTATTTTTATCGTTAGTGCTGACATCGTCCGGAACGTGGGAAGCCCGGCATGGTTAATCGCTGTTTGGGCAATCACCGGATTTATGACCATTATCGCAGCCGTTAGCTATGGAGAGTTAAGCGGAATGTTTCCAAAGGCCGGAGGACAATACGTTTACTTGAAAGAAGCCTATAGTCCCCTGGTTGCATTCTTGTATGGTTGGAGTTTTTTTGCCGTTATTCAGACAGCAACGATAGCAGCGGTAGGCGTTGCTTTTGCCCGATTCTCTGCATACATATTTCCGTCAATGAGCGAATCGAACAAGTTGTTTGATATTGGATTCACCGAAGTTTCCGCAGCCCAGATTTCTTCAATATTGCTGATCGTGTTTTTGACTTATGTAAACACCAGAGGGATTAAAGAAGGAAAATTTATTCAGACCACGTTCACAATTTCAAAGTTGCTTGCTTTGTTCGGACTCGTTCTTTTCGGTTTCCTCCTTGCGAAGGAGAGTTATTGGTCCGCAAACTGGCAGAACGGAGTTCAGGCTATGCAAGATCTAGGAGTCGATGGCCTGGGAAAAACAGCAACCGGATGGAAGGAAATCGGAGGGATAACTTTGCTTGGGGCAATTGCTGCAGCAATGACGGGTTCTCTATTTAGCAGCGACGCCTGGAACAATGTTACTTTTATCGCGGGTGAAATTAAAAATCCGAAACGCAATATCGGCTTGAGTTTATTTTTCGGTACACTGATGGTAACCGTTCTGTATATCACTGCGAACCTTATGTACCTGACAGTTCTCCCGCTCGATGGCATCGCCTTTCCGCAGGAAGACCGGTTAGCAATAGCGGCAGCAAACCAGATCTTCGGTGAAAGTGGGAAATATGTCATCGCTATCCTCATCATGATCTCCACCTTCGGATGTAATAATGGGTTGATACTAGCAGGTGCGCGCGTCTATTATACAATGGCCAAAGACAATTTATTTTTTAAGCAGGCTGGAGAACTCAATAAGAACGCCGTACCGCAATGGGCCTTATGGGCGCAATGTATTGTTGCTTCGGTGCTTTGCCTTAGTGGTGGTTATGGTAACCTCCTCGATATGATTTCACTGGTAGTCGTAATATTTTATACGCTTACCATCGCCGGCATTTTCATCCTAAGAAAGAAGAGACCTGATGCTGAGCGACCTTACAAAGCTTTTGGATATCCGGTGCTCCCTTTCATATATATTCTCATGGGAATATCTTTCTGCACGTTGCTTGTCATCTATAAGCCGGACTTCACCTGGCCAGGTTTAATCATCACGCTTCTTGGAATACCTTTGTACTTTATTGCGATTCAACGCAGTAAAAGGCGGGCATGAGGGATGGGAGGAATAAGGAGTAGGGAATAAGGTGAGGTATAGGGTATAAGGTATAAAGGGTGACAAGACGATGGCTACTGCGATCGTCGAGGTTCTGTTATATCCAATCAAGCGCACTATTAACGAATAACTATTAACGAATAACGGCCTAAGCCAATTGAGACCGCAGTACCCCCAATCCCTCCTCAAAAGAATGCGGCTCATACCCCAACTCGCGTCTAGCCTTTTCGATAATAAATCCTGTCTTGAGGGGGCGCTTCGCGGGCTGTGTAAATTTTGTAGAATCGGTTTCTTTAATGAGCGATTTATCAAGCTTGAAGAATTCAGCAGTTCGAATAGCGATATCGTATGGAGATAAGTAATCCTTTCCTGAGATATTGTAGATGCCAGTCGCCTTTTTCCTGGCTGCCAGATAACAACCCTGTGCCAGATCTTCAGCGAGTGTTGGCGTTCTCCATTGGTCGTTAACCACCTGGATGGTCTTCCCCTCTTCAAGACTTTTCTTAACCCACAAAACAATATTGGATCTGCTCATGTCTTTCGTGACACCGAAAACCAGCACCGTTCGAATAATACACCAGGAAATATCGCTATCGATAACTACTTTCTCACCAGCCAACTTGCTCTCACCATAAAAATTTACCGGTTTAGGGACGGCGCTTTCATCAAGCATTTCCTGAGTTCCGTCAAAGATAAAATCGGTTGACACATGTATGAGATGACAATGGTTTCGTCTCGACGCATTCACAAGATATTGCACAGCATCTACATTGGTCTTCCAACAGGCCTCCCGTTGTGTCTCGCAATGATCAACCTGGGTCATAGCCGCAGTGTTGATAATCACATCGGGTTTGTATCGATCTACAACATTGTCTACCGCAGTGGGATCAGTGATATCCAGCAACTCAAATTTTCCTGAGTTTACTGGTAATGCTGCGGGGCGTGCAGCGGTTGCAATAAGTTCAACGGGTTGATCCTTCTCGAGGAGTTCCGTAAGCTTTTGACCCAGTAATCCATTAGATCCCGTAACAAGGATTTTCATCAGCGATCTCTAGTTGGGATACTTGTAACCATACAACTCCTCAATCTTTTTCTTTGGCATTTCTTCAACGGTAACGGTCATTCTAATATCCTCGATAGGTCTGTCGCCAGCCCCGATCGACGTTGCTGCAATTTTATCCACTACTTCCATACCCTTGATAACTTTTCCAAAGACAGTGTATTCCCCGTCAAGATTTGGCGCACCACCAGCCGTAGTATATGCCTTCAAGATTTCGGGAGGAACAGTTTTTTCTGTACTAATGCCTGTAGCCTTCTCAACGCGCGGCTTTAATGCCATCATATATTGTTGATACGCCTTTTGATCACCTGACTCATAGAATCTAACGATAGAGTCATACGCAGGTCGATTAGCCGGATCCTGAAAAAATTGTTGCATGCCTTGGTTGAGTTTCATCAAATCTGTCTTTAACTCTTCCTCGGTCATCTTCGTACCCTGGACAATGTAAAATTGACTTCCGCTTGATGCCTTAGTCGGATTCTGTGCATCACCCAATCGTGCTGCAGACAATGCGCCGCGTTCGTGAAAGAACTTCGAATTGATCTCTGCATCCACAGTATAGCCTGGGCCTCCCCGACCTAACGGCACTCCTGGCAGCGCATGTTTTGAATCCGGGTCACCACCCTGTATCATGAATCCTTGTATAACGCGATGGAACAAGGTGCTGTCAAAAAAATGTTCCTCTGCCAGTTTAATGAAGTTCTTTTTGTGCTTGGGAGTTTCATCGTAGAGGATCGCCACCATATCACCGTAATTGGTATTAATGGTAACAACATGATCACTATTTTGCGCGCAGCCTGTGACAATGGCCAAACAAACAGAAAATATAATTGAGAGTCTTTTCATAGAATCAATATTGGTGCGAAGATAATAATCCATCGGGCACTGCCGAAGGATTCATCGAAAATTAGGCTGGCACCTGCGATTTGATACTTCTTAATATTTCAGCTCCACCATTGCGCAATACCTCCTGAGCAACGGACTCGCCAAGCTCTTTGACATTCTCTACTGCCGACGATTTCTTAGACTTGATAACTCTTTGACCATCCAGCGATATTATTCCTCCCTTCAATGTCACCATACTGCCTTCGAAATGTGCATATCCAAAAACCGGAATACTACATCCACCCTGCATCGTTTTCAGAAAAGATCGCTCTGCACGAACACACGCTTCCGTTTCCGGATGATTTACCCATCTTTCAAGTATTTCCTTTTTTGCAAAATCGAGTTTCTTATGGCACTCAATCGCGATGGTTCCCTGTCCTACTGATGGAACAAAATAGCTGGTTTCGATTTTTTCTACAATAAGGTTATCATAACCCATGCGGTGTACGCCAGCGTAGGCTAACAACAATGCATCACACTCCCCATTCTGGTGCTTAGACAATCGAGTCTGCAAATTGCCGCGGACGTTAACAGGAGTGATATCAGGATAAAAATGCTTCAAAAACGCAACTCTCCGGGTAGACGAGGTTCCTACGCGGATGCCTTCACCGTTAAGCGTTATATCTTTATTTGTACTGATCAAAACGTCGTTTGCAAGTTCGCGTTCAGTAAACGCTACCAGTTCCAATTCGTCATTAAGCTCTGAAGAAAGATCTTTTGCACTATGCACAGCAATATCGATAGATCCATCAAGCAATTTTGCTTCTATTTCTTCCGTGAATACTCCCTTGCTTCCAATCTTCGAGATACTAACATTCAATATTTTATCACCGCGCGTCTCGATTGGAACAATGACAGTTTCGTAACCGGAAGGCTTGATCAGGCTTGCTACATGTTCAGCCTGCCATAATGCTAACTTGCTACCACGCGTCCCTATTTTGAAAACTTTTCTCATGGATTCATAATTTTGGTAAGCTTCAGAGAAAGATCCAAAAAAATCATTTTCGGACTGCCATTCCTTTCCATATGGTAACTCGCATCATTCATAAGGAGAAAAGACTTATCAATTTTTTCCACACTCATTACCTTGCTGAAGTCTTGAACAAATTTTTTCTCCTCTCCGTCAAGACGGGTAATTGCGCCCGCACCTGACCTTGCGAGAAGAGTTTCTCTCAACATATTCATTCCATACATCATCATATTCTTCTGACTAAGTTTATCAAGCGCATGATAACCGTCCGCAAGAGCAACGAGTGTCTTATAACTTTTCTTGAAACATGCACGCATCCATTCGATAAAACGGTTCGCATTGTCATCCCCTTGCGCGTCAATGGATTTCAATGCATAATTAAGATTGCCCTCAGCAAGGGTAGCAATCATCTTTGCTTTTGCTTGCGCGGCGCCCTGAGCAACAAGTTCTTTTTCGACTTCTGCATCTTCCAGCAGCGGTACCGTTATAATTTGCGTACGAGAAATTATTGTGGGAAGTAGCTTATCAGCAGCATTAGTAACCAGGAGAAAATAGGTATGAGCAGCTGGCTCTTCCAGAATTTTAAGGATTCCATTAGCTGCCGAGGGGTGCATCAGTTCCGGCTGCCATATTATCATTACCTTAAAAGGACTCTCGAATGGTTTAAAAGAAAGCGTCTTTATGATTTCACGACTTTCATCGCGTGAAATAATCGCTTGTTTATCTTCTCCGCCATAGCTGGTGTTCCAATCGTCAATATTGCCGTAGGGTTGTTCCAACAGGAACGAACGCCATGCTTTGGTTATTTCTGCCTTAAACCTTTCTTCGTCTTTATCACCTTTAACATTGCTGACGGGAAAAACAAAATGGGTGTCCGGATGAATGTATTTTAAACTCTTAGAACAAGCCGGGCATACACCACAGGCATCGTCCTCAGTTCGGTTCTCGCAATGAAGGTACGTTGCGAATGCTAGGGCCAGTGGCAAATTTAGTGCTCCCTCTCCTCCTGCGAATAATTGCGCATGTGCTGCGTGATTATTTCTTACTGCCTCAGTGAGGAGACCCTTCGTCGTTAATAAACCGGGTATGGATGAAAATTTCATTTCTTCTTTTTTGTAGAGTCGGTCCTCACGAGATTTTCTACTCTTGAAAGTTCCTCATGAAGGTCCGACATTTCAACTAATGTTTCAGTCGCAATTTGATATCTGGCAAACCGCATAGGCTGACCTGCTGACGAACTGCGATTTTGAAAAGTTATCAAGATTTCCGTGTTGTTGTTAATAAATCTAAAGTCCCTGACAAAAGAACCGCTCGTTACCTGAACAAGATTAGATCCGTCAATGCTGGAAATATATAAATCTGCGCTGTCACTTTCGTTTAACAATCCATCATTATTCGAATCCTCGAAACTAATGAGATAAATGATATTTCGAACACGAGGATCAAGTGTATTGGTAGAAACTCCAGCCATCGGGCTTGCAGCAGAATGAATAAAGGCCCTCCGATCGAGCAGCGTATTGATGACCCGGTAATCGATATCCAGAAAAATCAGGTTAACGTCATTGTCACTGATCCTGTTGATTTCATCGCCGCCAGGCAAATGAACAATCTCATTCGATTCATCAATGAAGGGTTCAAAGCCTTGCTTAGAAACCGGGAGAACCCGAATCGACGTTTCAGGAATGTTCTTTATTTCCTGATAAACAAGTGCCACGTCTTCGTTTCCTATTCCAAGCGTGTCACCTTCGGCATCAAATCTTCTTTCTACATCGTAACCACGACCAAATTCCTGAGTGACCAACTGGTATCCAATGAAGATGAGCAGCGCGAGCAACAACACTCCATTCACCAACCACAATATCTTCAGGAATTTATCTAACATCAGCCTTCTTTCCCTCCCGCGCCGCCGCTGTCATTTTAAACACATGCAAAAGGATCTCTTTATCATCCTCAACAAGATCCGTGTCTCTTCGGGTCATCATTTTATTGATCGTTTCAATTGCCTTTTCCGGGTCGTATTGGGTGAACCCATTCTGACCGCCCCAGCTAAACGACGGAATATACTTCGGGCCCATGCCTCCACCGAACACATTCACACATACGTCAACAACGGTACCGGTATTGAACAATGTGCCAATCCCACTCTTGCTATAATCGCCCATCATTAGTCCGCAAAATTGCAGCCCTGTATCCGACAAGGCATGCTGGTTATGGTCCCACAATTTAACAGGCGCATAATTATTTTTAAGGTTGGACGCGTTGGTTGCTGCGCCGAGATTGCACCATTCGCCCAGGACGGAATTTCCAAGATAGCCGTCGTGCGCCTTGTTGCTATTTCCAAAGATCACCGAATTGCTCACCTCACCC
Source organism: Bacteroidota bacterium (assembly GCA_023412765.1). GTDB lineage: Bacteria > Bacteroidota > Bacteroidia > Cytophagales > Cyclobacteriaceae > Chryseolinea. Next base: position 69,982 of record JAEZBX010000036.1, on the reverse strand, counting down.
CCAACTTTTGACCATGGACCTACGGTTGTATCCCCACGGATCTTAGCTCCCATGTTTATCTGGGCATTTTCTCCTAGCGCGAATGATCCCCGGATAACAACACCTTCCTGGATAATGCTGTTTTTGCCAAGGTATATTGGTCCGCTTTGGGCATTTAATACAGCTGCTAAAATCGTCGCGCCTTCTTCAATAAAAATGTTCTTTTCCGCATATACGGCGGTATGAGGGTCATTCAGAGGAGCCGAGGTGCGGCCGTGCGTTATGATCTTAAAGTCAGCCTTCAATTGTTCCGCATTTTCACGAAATATCCTCCATGGCCGATCAATCAGAACAAATTTATTCTCGTATTCAATCGTGTTTTGAGCGGTCATCGCATCTTCCGGATTCCGCGCAGCTAACAAAAGACTGCCATTGACCAGATAATAACCGTCAGGTAGTGATCGGACTGCATCGACCAGTAGGTCGTCCGGGCAAATGGCGCCGTTTATCAGCAAATTATCCAGCCCGGAAATCAACGGAAATTTCTTTTGCAGGTACTCCTCCGTTTTGTACGAAACCTCGGAACCTAATCTTTTTTCCCACTTTTCCGCTATTGTCAGAATTCCAACGCGAATGCACGAGATTGGACGGGTGAAGGTAAACGGCAATAGACCCGTGCGTATCGTCGGGTCATCAAATAGGACAATATTCATCCCCAAAAATACTTAGCTATCAGTAAGGAAGAAGGAATACCAGAAAATTTGTGCGTGTGCTTTTTTAAAAATAAAAAGCCCCGCTTGTGGCAGGGCTTTCTCTTTTCTCCACGAAAAGAAGAAGAATTATGCTTTCTTCTGGTACTTGTTCTTGAATTTTTCTACGCGGCCAGCCGTATCAACGAACATCTTCTTGCCCGTAAAAAACGGATGTGATGCGGAACTTACTTCGACCTTGATCACCGGATATTCTTTTCCATCTTCCCATTTCACTGTTTCTTTGGTATGAGAAGTCGATCGGCTTAAGAACTTCGTATCGCTTGAAGTGTCCCAAAAAACCACGTCTCTGTATTCAGGATGAATGCCTTTTTTCATATTAAAATCTGCGTTTTTCCTTAAAAGGACTGCAAAGATAAGGAGCATCGGGGGATATGCAAAGGATGGATTCCCAATTTTCCCGACATCCCCGTGAAATGTTTCAATTTTTGAAGAATTTACCCCAACGCAGTCGAATCCTTAATTTCCGTTAATTTAGGCGCATGAATCTTAAACTGTACGCCCTTATTTTTTGCAGTTTCCCATTGAGCTTGATGGCTCAAAGTAGCTACGCCCCCTTAAACGAGGATTATTATCATTTAATAGACCGCTATGAAATAAAGACGGGCCGGATTGTGCCTCAGATCCATACGGCCGTCAAGCCTTACAAACGATCCTCGATAGCAGCCTATGTAGATACGCTTGTCCAACAAGAATTCTTTCCTTCAAAAGTTGATCAATTTAACGCCGAATACCTGCGCAATGATAACTGGGAATTTTCGAGACCTGAGACCAATGAAAGCCGGAAACCAATACTAAAAGCCTTTTACCGAAAAAAATCGGACTTGTATTATGTTGATGAAGACGCTTTTGACCTTCATATAAATCCGGTTCTTTACCTCGGGTATGGAAATGACTCCAGGAGAGATGAAGGCCTGCTTGTAAATACTCGCGGCGTTGAGATCCGGGGAATGGTTGACAAAAAAGTCGGATTCTACAGCTACCTGACTGACAATCAGGCTGTACTGCCATCTTATGTCTGGGATCAAATGGGTCAATATCCAGTGATCCCACACGAAGGCTTTTGGAAAGAATATAAAGATGGAAAAGGCGTCGACTTTCTTCAGGCTCGCGGATACATCACCTTTGAAGCGACCCGACACATCAATATGCAGTTCGGGCATGACCGGTTCTTCGTTGGAAACGGATACCGGTCGCTGATCTTTTCTGATTTTGCCCCTCCTGCCTGGTTTCTAAAAGGAAATGTCAACGTCTGGAAAATCAATTATTTATTTGTGGTAAACCAGATGACTGCCGACGTAAACGGGAGCCTTGGTGGTCTTAGAGATACAAAGGGTGGGTATCCCAATAAGTTTAATGCGCTTCATCACCTAAGCATCAACATTGGCAAAAAGCTGAATATCGGAGTGTTCGAAGCTGTCGTCTTTTCGGCGGATGATTCAACCGGCACCGATCATTTTCGTCTGGACTATCTGAATCCTATAATATTCTATAGGGCCATCGAACAGCAAAATGGTAGTACAGATAATGTATTGCTCGGCTTCGACTTCAAATGGAATGCAGCACGAAAAATTTCTTTCTACGGTCAGGTGTTATTAGATGAATTTGTGCTGGATAATATCCGCGATGGTAACGGATGGTGGGCGAACAAATTCGCAGTGCAGGGTGGCGCAAAATATATCGATGCCTTCGGTGTGCCTAACCTCGACCTGCAGGGAGAGATCAACATTATCAGGCCATATACCTATGCTCACACCACCAACTATGGTAGTTATTCGAGCTACAAACAGCCGATTGCCCATCCGTTAGGAGCAAATCTCACCGAGGTCGTTGGAATATTAAGATATCAGCCTTTGCCGCGATTGAACGTCGTGGGCAAGTTGGTGCTTACTCAAACTGGTCGAGATGCCACAGGGGAAAATTGGGGAGGAGATATTTTAAAGAACAGTCAGAATCTTCAACAAACCTACGGCAATAAGATTGGGCAAGGAATTTCGAACGACATCATTTTCGGAAGTTTGTCGTTGAGCTGGATGCTGAAGCATAATCTTTTTGTAGACGGGAATATTATAGTGCGCAAGAGCGAAAGTCCAGTCTCATTCTATGATAATAACACCACTATAACTTCCTTAGCTTTGCGTTGGAATATTCCGAAACGGCTTTACGAGTTTTAAGCGCACGATGAAAATTTATTTACGGATCTTAAAATACGCGCCTCACGCGGGTTCACAGTTTTTTAAATTTGTAATTTACTCCCTGCTCGCCGCCGTTTTTAGTGCAACTTACCTCGGCTTGCTTAGACCAATGCTGGATATTCTCTTCCAGCAAAACATAGAAAAAACTGTTGAAGTACCTGGTGAGCTTCAATGGTCAGCCGACTATTTCAGCAACTGGTTTGATTACCATTTTACCAACATTGCCCAGTCCCACGGTCCCGTCAACACCTTGCTATATGTGTGCCTTACAATCGTCGCGTTTGTCTTTTTGTCGAATGTTTTTCGCTACATGGAAAGAATGGTGGCGTCGCGCGTGAAAGTAGACATCGTAAAGAATATGCGTGTCGATATATTTCGTAATGTATCACAACTACACATCGGATTTTTTAACGACCAGCGCAAAGGTGACCTTATCTCACGTTTCACTAACGACGTCGGGGAAGTAGAGACTACCGTAATAAACGGATTCAAGGCAATCAAGGAACCAATAACCTTGATCATTTACATTACAATGCTTTTTCTGATTTCTGTGAAGCTTACTCTTTTCACATTAGTAGTTTTACCGATCACCGGTGGAATAATTTCAGTCATCATCAAGCAGCTCAAACGAAAGGCGGCGCAAAGTCAGCAAACAATGGGGCGAATCGTCAACATTCTCGACGAAGCCTTCAGCGGCATGAGGGTGATAAGCGCCTTCAATGCGCGAAATTTTTTATTTCGAAAAATTGAAGCCGAAACCAGTTACCATCGCAAGGTAAATTTATCGATAGCTCGAAGGAATGAACTCGCATCACCCCTCTCAGAATTTCTGGGAGTGATCGTAGTAGCTTTTATTCTGTTTTATGGTGGTCAGTCTGTAATGTCGGGGGAAGATGGACTTACGCCATCTGCGTTTTTAATCTTTCTGACTTTTTACGCTTCAATGCTTCAGCCAGCTAAAAACTTCTCAAACGGAATTACCTCACTACAAAAAGGTGTTGTTTCCGCCGAACGGATTTTCACAATCATCGATACGCAACCAGAAATTCAGAATAAGCCAAACGCAATTCCATTAAAAGAATTTAAAGAAGCGATCGAATTCAGAAATGTCACTTTTGCCTACGATCGGGAAGATGTCCTGAAATCCATCAACCTAAAAATCGAAAAAGGAAAAACCATTGCCCTGGTTGGACCCTCCGGCGGTGGTAAGTCTACCCTCGCCGACCTGATACCGCGATTCTATGACCCCACCGGAGGAAGCGTACTGCTTGATGGTGTTCCCCTTTACGATTATGAGATCGAGTCACTGCGAAAACAAATGGGAGTCGTTACTCAGGAAGCAATTTTATTTAATGATACCATCCTGAATAATATCGCCTTTGGCATGGAGAATATAAATGAAGAAGATGTTATAAATGCTGCGAGGATCGCCCACGCACATGAATTTATTATTCAGATGGAGAATGGTTATCAAACAACCATCGGTGAGCGTGGTTCTAAACTTTCCGGAGGTCAACGCCAAAGATTGAGTATTGCACGCGCTGTTTTAAAAAACCCTCCTATACTCATCCTTGACGAGGCAACGTCGGCGCTGGACTCAGAGTCTGAACGACTCGTACAGGATGCATTAGAAACATTGATGCAAAATCGCACGTCGATAATTATTGCCCATCGCCTTAGCACTATTCAACACGCGGATGAAATTATTGTCCTTAACCAGGGACAGATTGTCGAGCGCGGCCGGCATGATGCGTTGATTGAAAGCAAGGGGTTGTATAAGAAGTTTATTGATGTGCAGAAAGTTTGAGGGAGTCTTGGGGTGTTTAAGTGTTTAGGTGTTTAAGTGTTTAAGTGCCTAGCGCTATCCTCTATCGTGCTTTTGATGAGGGGGCTACTCGTGTTCTTCAAAAAGCGTGACGTTCAGGTTGCACCTTATACCTTATACCTTATACCTTATACCTATGATGCGTCCTGCCTTATTCCCTACTCCCTATTCCCCCACTGAGAGAAGGCCCCTCACCAGGGAATAAGAAAAGATGTACATTGTGTCGGTTCAGAAATTCAGTTACCTTTAAACTGTACGAACACGGTCCCGCATGACAAAGAACAGGCTCATCTTTTACGCAATCTTCGCAGCATTTAACCTGGGTGCTTTTATATTCACCATCATTCTTGAGAACAACACTCAGATGCTATTCAGCATGGTTCAATACATCGCGTGGTTCAAGTTCGCTACACTGTTAGGTTTAATTTTAGTAATAATAGACGTTATCTGGTCATGGTTTATTTATCGAGAATCCCAAAGGGAAAAAAATGCGCTCCAGCACGAGCTCAATACGTTAAAGGCAAAGCTTTTCGATCTTCAGGAAGAGGCAAAATCAGTTTCAAATCTTCCTTCACCACCAACTACACCTACGAAGACAAACATGTAATTAAATTCATCCGCCATGGTAGCTAAGACCTTCGGCGGAGCAGTCCATGGTGTCGATGCGCGTACCATCATGGTTGAAGTGAATATTGGCCAGGGTCTCCGTTTCTATATGAGCGGTCTACCCGACAGCGCAGTGAAAGAGAGTCAGCATCGTGTTGAATCCGCACTAAAGAGCGCAGGCTATTTTATGCCGCGAAATAAGACCGTGGTGAACCTGGCTCCGGCTGATATCAGAAAAGAGGGTTCAGCTTACGATCTCGGAATCGCCTTGTGTTTGTTAAAGGCATCCTCTCAAATCTTCACCTATAAATTGGAAGATTATATCATCATGGGTGAATTGACCCTTGATGGAACCTTGCGTCCAATCAAAGGTGTACTTCCAATCGCAATACAGGCGCGACGGGAAAACTTCAAAGGTTTTATTCTCCCGGCAGACAATGCAAAGGAAGCAGCCATAGTAGATGGCTTGGAAGTCTATCCGGTTAAATCGTTACGGCAGGCTGTAAATTTTCTGGAAGGAAAGGATACCATAGATTCCATTCACATCGATGCGAAAGATGTTTTTGCAGCAAAACTAAATCACTATGATACTGACTTCAAAGACGTACAAGGTCAGGAAAATATTAAACGCGCCCTGGAAATCGCGGCTGCAGGAGGACATAATGTGATCATGATCGGTCCGCCAGGTGCGGGGAAAACGATGTTAGCAAAACGCTTGCCGACCATTTTACCACCACTCACTCTTAACGAGGCACTGGAAACTACGAAGATCCATTCCGTCGCGGGAAGGATACAAGGTAATTCGTCGCTCATGACAACCCGACCGTTTCGAGCGCCACATCATACAATTTCAGATGTGGCACTCGTCGGCGGCGGTGGCAACCCACAGCCTGGAGAAATTTCTTTGGCCAACAACGGGGTTCTCTTTTTGGATGAGCTTCCTGAGTTCAAGCGAACCGTGCTGGAAGTAATGCGACAACCAATGGAAGAGAGAAGAGTCACTATTTCAAGAGCGAAAATTTCATTGGAGTACCCCGCGAACTTTATGTTGATCGCTAGTATGAATCCGTGCCCCTGTGGTTACTATAACCATCCTGAAAAGGAATGCGTGTGTGGCCCAGGGGTTGTGCAGCGCTATCTGAGCAGGATAAGCGGACCGTTGCTTGACCGCATTGACTTGCATGTGGAAGTAGTGCCCGTGAGTTTCGATGAGATGACAGCAAACCGCCGATCGGAAAACAGCGAACAGATCCGGCAACGAGTGGTCACGGCGCGGCATGTTCAGGCGGAACGTTTCAAAGACCAGCAATCAATCTACTGCAATGCCATGATGCCTTCAAACCAGGTAAAAAAAATTTGCACAGTAAACGAAGCAGGTAAAAGCTTGTTGAAGACTGCGATGGAACGACTGGGACTTTCGGCCCGCGCCTATGACCGAATTTTGAAAGTATCTCGAACAGTGGCTGATCTTGCAGGTTCTGCAGAAATAAAAACGGAACACCTTTCAGAAGCAATTCAGTACCGGAGTCTCGACCGCGATGGTTGGGCGGGATAACAGAAAACGGAACCGTTAATACTGCGGGCTTGATGCAATTAAGTTGAGAAGATCATATACTCAAAGAGTAATATGTTAACTTAGCAAAGGCGTCGATCATACCATGCAGACAATCCTCGGAGCAAATGGAACCATCGGAAATGAGCTTTCCCGACATTTGCCGGACTACACCAAAGAAGTCCGACAGGTAAGCCGAAATCCGAAACAGGTAAATTCATCTGATCAAACAGTCGCGGCTGACTTATTGAACTACTCTCAAACAGAAAAGGCCGTTGAAGGAAGTGATGTGGTTTATCTTACAGCAGGCTTGAAATATGATACAAAGGTATGGCAGGTGCAATGGCCGAAGGTCATGCGCAATACAATTGATGCTTGTAAGAAGCATAATGCAAAGCTGGCGTTCTTCGACAACGTGTATGCGTACGGCCATGTAGTTGGGCGAATGACAGAAGAAACTCCTTTTAATCCGAATAGCAGAAAGGGCGAAGTGCGCGCAAAAATTGCCACGATGCTTCTGGAAGAAATACGATCGGGGAACATCACCGGAATGATCGTACGCTCGGCCGATTTTTATGGTCCTAATGTATCCCAAAGTATTACGCACACTACAGTAACTCAACGTGTCAAGAAAGGCAAATCCGCGCAGTGGATTGGAGACTCTAATGCAATCCATTCGTTTACCTACACTCCCGATGCAGGCAAAGCTTTAGCAATACTCGGCAATACACCCAATGCATATAATCAGACATGGCACGCTCTAACTTCACAAGAAAAAATAACGGGACAAGAGTTTGTGAAGGTTGCTTGCAACTCTTTGGGGCATCCTTATAATGGCGTAACGAATTTGTCAAAATTCACTATTCGAATGCTAGGTTTATTTGTGCCGGTTCTCAGGGAATTGGTGGAAATGATGTACCAGTTTGAGAACGACTATATTTTTGACAGTAAAAAGATGGACGACCAGTTTCAGATAAAACCAACACCGTATAAAGTCGGAATTGAGACTACAATGAAGTCGTAGTAATTACGATTTGATCTCGCGCTTAATTCGTCCGTTTTTTCACCATTTTTCAGGTATTCTTTTGCTATTTTTTTCAACGAAAAAGACACACAACAGCGTTGTTTAGAATGGATCAAAGTTGTGCAACTTAGTGAGACGAGAATCTTGAGATCTTATGACCAATATCATTATTGCAAACGTCAATACGAGATAAATTCGATCATTATTAAAGGCTTGTTTCTATAGTTGAACTTTAACCTTATTCCGAAATGAACTGCCGTTTTTGTAAAAAAGAGCTTACGACCAAGTTCGTAGACCTTGTTAATTGTCCCCCTTCGAACTCATTTTTGTCAGCTCGAGAATTAAATGAACCGGAGTGCTATTATCCGCTTTCGATTTATGTATGTGATGAGTGCTACCTTGTACAAATAGACGAGTACAAGAAGGCGAGAGAGATCTTCAACAACGATTACGTCTATTTCTCGTCGTACTCAAAGAGCTGGGTAGAACACGCTCGCCGTTATGCCGATAATATGGTTGACCGCTTCCACTTCGACGAAAATTCTCTCGTCGTGGAAATTGCTTCTAACGACGGATACCTTCTTCAACATTTTAAGAATAAAAACATCCCTGTCTTAGGTATCGAGCCGACCAAGAATACGGCTAACGTTGCCATTATGAAAGGGATTCCAACCATTACCGAGTATTTCACTACCGAATTCGCGTTCAGACTTAATCAGCGTCGTCAAAAAGCTAACCTGCTTGTCGGCAATAACGTACTGGCCCATGTACCGGATATTGATGATTTTGTGCAAGGTCTGAAGACTGCCTTGCACCACGATGGTGTAATAACAATGGAGTTCCCTCACCTTCTTCGATTGGTAGAAGACTGTCAGTTCGATACGATTTATCATGAACACTTTTCTTACCTGTCGTTTACGACTGTTAAGAAGATCTTCGCGGCCCATGGATTGGAAATGTTTGATGTCGAAGAACAACCAACACACGGCGGTTCTCTAAGAATATTTGCAAAGCATTCAGATGACACGACTAAGGAAATTTCAGCGCGTGTACAAAATATGCTTGATAAAGAATCACGCGCGGGCATAACTACGTTAGCCTACTATCAGAATTTCCAGGAGCGCGTGAATGCTATTAAATACAAGCTTTTAGAATTCCTTGTTGAGAAGAAGAGTGAAGGCAAGACCGTTGCAGGTTATGGTGCGGCTGCTAAAGGAAATACATTGCTCAATTATGCTGGCATAAAGGGCGACGACCTGATTCAATATGTTGTTGATGCAGCTCCGTCAAAACAGGGAAAATATTTGCCTGGTAGTCACATTCCTGTATGCTCTGAACAACGAATAAAGGAAACTCGTCCGGATTACATTATTATCTTCCCATGGAATCTGAAAGAAGAGATAATGGATCAACTGTCTTATGTGTCGGAATGGAAGTGCCAGTTTGTTGTGTTCGTGCCGGATACCAAAGTTTATAAGGCGACGCAGATCAAGGAAGCTGCTTAACTGTACTCCTAGTTAGTCAAGTTAGTAAAAAGGAATAGGGAATAAGGGTGCGCACTTTGCGACCCAATCCTTATTCCTTACTACTTATTCCCTATCAATTATTGCATTTTCTTGTTTTCAATAAAGTCTCTGAAGGTCTTTTTATAAGTCTCGCCGATCGGAAGCATTGCATTACGCACTTGAACATTATTCTTGTGGACTACATCGATGGCGTTCAGTGCAACGATAAATGAATTGTGAATTCGGATAAATTTATCGGCGGGTAGCTGCTCTTCCAGAACTTTCAATCGCTGAAGACTCACGATCTTTTGAGTCTTAGTGTGAATTGTCACATAGTCTTTCAAACCCTCAACGTATAAGATGTCGTCGAAAACAACTTTTACGAGCTTCGTTCCATCCTTCACAAAAACAAAAGGCTGTTCGGCCGCTGCCACTGACTTGGGACTTTCGGCAACCGGCATACTGCGCTGCGCCTGCAGTCTCGCCGTAGCTTTATCAACCGCGCGGAGAAATCGCTCGAACGTAATAGGCTTCAACAAGTAATCTACTACATCCAGTTCATATCCCTCAAGCGCATATTCGGAATAGGCGGTAGTCATAATAACAAGCGGTCGCTTGTGCAAAACCTTCAACAAGGAAATTCCTGTAAGCTCTGGCATCTGCACGTCCAGAAAGAGGATATCGACTGGGTTTTTTCGCAGCACTTCAAGAGCTGCGATAGCACTGGAGCATGCTTCAATCAAATTCAGCGCAGGAACCTTACGAACGTATTCTACCAGCAGGTTTCTTGCCAGCGGTTCATCCTCCACAATAACGCAATTGCTTTTCATCAGCATGAAAATACCAATTAACTTCCAACAATGACAGGTTGAAGTTCTGGTATTGGCTGCGACTCGATGCTGTTATTCAGCGAAATTGTGAGCTTAACAAAATACACATCTGCCTTGTCTTCCACGTTGATTTTGTATTGTCCGGGGTAACTTAGTTCCAGCCGACGGGTAACATTTTGCAAACCAATGCCTGATTTTTCGGTATTGCTTATCAGAAGCGCCTTACTATTTTCTACGGTGTATATACACTGCCCATCCTTAAGCTTAATATTTATTTTCACCCAGGCGTTAGCGCTGTTATTGCTTACGCCATGCTTAAATGCATTTTCCAGAAACGTTATAAAAATCAATGGAGCAATCCAAACGTTCTCAGTAGGGCCTTCGATCTTGAATTGAATAGGAATTTGGTCGTTCAAGCGAAGGCGTTCAAGGCTGATATAATTCTGCATGTACTCGATCTCTTTGGTCAACAACACTCGCGGATGATTCGAATCATAAATCATATATCGCATCATCTGTGAAAGTTTGGCAATTACCTCCGTTGTGTTTTCCGACTTTGTATAGGCCAGGTAGTACAGATTATTCAGCGTGTTGAAAAGAAAATGCGGGTTGATTTGAGATTTCAGAAAATTCAACTCAGCGATTAACCGCTCATTCTCCACTTCTTTTTTTCTAGACTCAAATTCAAACCAATCAACAGCAAATCGGAGCATACCTACAAACAACACGATGAACAGGGTTACCGCCGTGATCTGAACGATAAAAAAAGTGGAGTAGAAGTATTCATTCTGATGGGTATAGCCATCAACAAGGAATCGATGGAGATGAACACGCGCTGTTATTAACACGGCAAATGGGATTGAAAACTCGGCGATATATCGAAGGATTTTCTTCGACTTCAGGAAGCGTGGCCAGGTATAAAAGTAATTAAGGTATGCGATGACCACAGTAAACACCAACTGCACTGTAGCGGATGCGAACAGCTGCCCCCATTCGAAGCCACGCGCACGCTGGAAGATTGTAATTTGGTATAAATTAAAAGAAAGGTACACGCACCAAAAGGAGAGGTGTAAAAGCAGCACACGATTTCGGTGAAAGAAAAGCGCCATGAGCGGATCTTTTTTGATGCTAAAGGTAACCCTTCCAAAAGGATTGATTACGTACTATGATAACTTTTCTACCGTTTGCAAAAATCAATCGACGGATACTGTGGTTCTGGATTATCTTGCGCGACCGTCGAGCAGTTTAACGATGTGTCGAATCAAATTGACCAATTGTCTAATATCTGTCATTAGATGGGAACTATATATTTCCTTTGCAGTTAATCTTATCGAACCTATACACGAAAGTTAGGCTCGAATTTTTTGCTCTTATCATTAAATCTGAAATGAAAAAAATTTTATCGCTGTGTGTGTTGTTATGTATGGGGTATCTGGTCGTGGCTCAGGAAGGAAAGGGCCATGCAAAGATACATGGTTCCGTTGTAGATGCTGAAACCAATCAGCCCGTTGAATTTGCCAATGTTGCACTTGTAGATCCTTCAACTCAAAAGCCCGTCGACGGTTCAGTAGCCGACATGAAGGGAGAATTTGTAATAAACAAAGTGGCAACTGGTACCTATACCGTTGCTGTTTCGTTTATCGGATATGAAACACAAACTATCGAGGGTATTGCTGTGGAAGATAAACGCGATGACGTTAATCTGGGAATAGTGAAATTAGCGAGTAGCACCAAAGTGCTAAGCGAGGTCGTTGTTCAGGGTGAAAAGCAACTCATTGAAGAACGTGTCGATCGAACCATATACAATGCTGAGAATGACATCACCTCAAAGGGCGGCGATGCGACAGACGTGTTGAAAAGAGTACCTATGCTTTCCGTTGACCTCGATGGCAACGTGACATTGAGGGGGAGCCAGAACATCAGAGTTTTGGTCAACAACAAGCCTTCCACCATTATGGCCAGCAGTGTAGCAGACGCGCTGAAACAAATTCCGGCAGACGAAATAAAATCAGTAGAAGTGATCACGTCACCGTCAGCAAAGTATGATGCTGAAGGTACTGGTGGAATCATCAATATCATTACTAAAAAGAACACCCTGCAGGGGGCTACCCTCAACATCAACACAGGCATTGGTAACCGTGGGTCTAATCTTGGACTTAATGGTAACTATCGCACAAAGAAGATGGGTTTCTCTTTGGGAGGTTGGGGCCGTGCGAACTACAACATTAAAGGAAGCTTCAATAATAGTCAGTTGACTGGCGAAAACCTTTCTGACCCGGCATTTTCTACCAACTTAAACCTGCAGAACGCTGACACACGTAACAACGGATTGTTCGGTAATTATACCCTTGGATGGGACTACGATATTGATAAGAAGAATTCGTTAGCAGCATCTGTGCGGTTTGGCGCACGTAATCACAGTAATTACCAGGATGATCTGTTCACGCAATATTTTACCGACAACATCTTCACAAGGAGCACACTCCAGAATGTTAAGACCGAGGATATGTCTAACACGGTTGACGTTAACTTGACGTATACCCGTCTTTACGAAAAGCCACAAAAAGAATTCAGTCTGCTTGCTCTGTATAGCAAAAACAACCGTAACAACGATTTTGAAAACAGGTTGATAGAAGCTATCAACTCGCCTGGGTCCAGCTCTTTCAAGAATCTGAACGACAGTTACAACCAGGAGATTGCCGTCCAGGCAGATTTCCAAACACCAATCGGCTCAACACAAATACTAGAGATGGGGGGTAAGGATATTATGCGCAGGGCATTCAGCGACTATACACGTTTCGAAGATATTGGAAATGGCGTATACGAACCGGTGCTCTCTCCTCAAAGCAACAACAATCTGAACTATGATCAGAATGTATTAGCAGGGTATCTCGCGTACACTCTTTCGCTCGCAAATGGCTATAGCTTCAAGGCGGGAACAAGGTATGAGTATACTACTATCGATGCGTTTACAAGAGATGAAAGCGATATCAATATCCCATCGTACGGTGTCTTTGTACCCAGTGTAAATTTGTCGAAGAAGCTGAAAGCTGGTAATACCATTAAGCTTTCATACAATCGCAGAATTCAAAGACCATCTATTCAGTTCTTGAATCCAAATATTCAGAACTCAAACGAGATCGATTACTCTCAAGGTAATCCGACTCTCAATCCTGAATACACGAACAACTATGAGTTGGGGTATAGTGTGTTCATCAAGGGTACTTCATTGAATTTTACCTCATTTGTAAGAAACACAACGGGGTCGATACAGCGCGTACGGATTCCACAAGACAATGGAAAAATTCTGACCACCTTTCAAAATATTGGTACAGAAAACGCATACGGACTTAGCGTCTTCGCCAATGTTAATATAGGAAAGCTTACTCTGAACGGAGGTTCTGACGTGTACTACGCAGTCCTGGATAACAAACTTGGTTCACAAAACGAAGGCTGGGTAGTGAGTGGTCGTTTCTTTGGAAACTATAATCTTGACAAAGGCTGGGGTATTCAGTTCTTCAGTTTTGCACGTGGGCGGGATGTACAATTGCAAGGTACGCGAGGAGGTTTCGGAATGTACAGTCTTGGCCTGAGAAAAGAGTTCAATGAAAAAAGAGGAACCATTGGTTTCGGAGCCGAGAATTTCTTTACATCAGCATTCAAGATCAGAAGTGAGTCTAATTCACCTACATTCCAGCAAAAGAATGTGAATGTCATGAAAAATATGGGCTTCCGTATCAACATCAGCTATCGCCTTGGCAAGATGAGTGTTGATGGTCCTCAACGGCCAAGAAGAACAAGATCGATCAGCAACGACGACCTAAAAGAAGGTGGTGGGGATAATGGCGGAGGAGGAATGGAAGGTGGTGGCCCTCAACCTCAGCAACGCGGCGGTGGGTTTAACGGAAATAGAGGACCAGGCAACCGTCAGGCTAGTGAGATCCAGCTTCCGGCTTCTGATTCAACGGCTAACGTAGTCGCGGAAGGTACTTGGCAATATACCGTTGAGTCTCCACAAGGTGGAGAGGGAACCCTGACGATCACCAAAACCGGCGATACATTTAACGGCGAGATTACTAACAAGCGATTCAATTCCACTACCGCGCTAAAATCTGTTCAAGTCAAAGGAAATGAATTGACATTTGATTATGAAGTGAACGGACCGGGTGGAAACTCTATGCCGGTGAGCGTAAAGGCAATTGTTGAAAAAGATTCTTTCTCAGGAAGTATGGCAGTGGGGCAGTTTGGCACCTTTCCGATCAAGGCCAAACGCGAAGAATAGGGATAGGGATCGGGTTTAATTTGGTTAAGTAGGAGGAAGCAATTCCTCCTATTTTTTTGCACTATTTTCTGCCAATGACCTGATCTTCTTCACGCGCAACGGATCAACTATCCTAAGCTTAAACTCAGAACCCTCGTCAGACCCAATACCGCCAATCTTTGAGTTTCTATAGATCATTGAACTTTCCCGGACGCCTGTGGCCGAAAAATGAATCTCTTTAGCTTTCGTCACCGAGACAATGTTTTCTACCGTGTTTTCATTTACACCCGAACCAACCATAATTGCAATTCTTTCTCCCGCCTTCTGAACCAACTCACTGATCAATTGCACACCTTCGGTTGCCGTAGCCCGTTGTCCGGAGGTGAGTATTCTGTCGAAGCCAACTTCGATGCAATCTTCTAATGCCTCGAAGGGATCGCGTGTCATATCAAAAGCGCGATGGCAGGTAACCTTCAATGGTCGAGCTTTATCAATTAATTCCCTGCACCTTTTCTTATCGATTGTTCCGTCAGGCTTAAGTATACCAAATACAATTCCATCTACGCTTAACTTCTGACACTGGGAAATATCGCGTTTCATCGCATGGAACTCATAGCTCGAATATTGAAAATCGCCGCCTCTCGGACGAATCATAACGTACACATCTAAGCTAATATTCTGTCGAACAAGTTCTATGGTTCCATACGAAGGCGTCGTTCCACCCTCTCCTGGGTTGTCGCAAAGTTCAATGCGATCGGCTCCCCCCTCCTGTGCCCTCAATGCTGACTCAATATTGTAAACGACTGTTTCAACTGTCATGGATGTATTATTAGCTTCCAGAAAAGGTAAAAAGTTAATTCCAGCACCACAAGGACGCAATGAAAAGTAATGGACCAGGTTAAGTTACGCGGTGTTGGATGTCAAAAAATTTTTAGCTCTTCAGGGAAGAAATTTCCACCTTCGGAAACTGCTAGTTACATCAGGGACTCGGAATCAATCAAGATATTTCCAGTGTTGTCATGCCGCGCATAGTTGAAACCTTTCTGCAGGCAAAATGATCCATAGTCTCCATTTTTATTCAGGGCAAGGAACCCGACCTGAACCTCCTTTGCCTTACTCGGGTTCTTTTTCATTATTCTCTCAACGGCAAGCCTGCACGCTTCGCGGGGGGTATTTCCCTGTCTCATCAGTTCCACTACCAGGTGGCATCCAACGATTCTTATGACCTCTTCACCAACCCCGGTAGCAGTGGCGGCACCAACTTCGTTGTCTACATAAAGTCCGGCTCCTATGATCGGCGAATCTCCCACCCTGCCTCTCATCTTGTACGCTAGCCCACTGGTTGTACAAGCACCCGACAGGTTACCACTGGCATCGAGAGCAATGATTCCAATGGTATCATGATTTTCCACATTGATGATTGGCTTATACTCGGATTTTTTCAACCATTCCTTCCACGCTTTCTCAGAGGATTTCGTGAGAAGCTTTCGTTTTTCAAATCCGTTTGCCAAAGCAAACTTTAGCGCGCCCTCGCCAACCAGCATAACGTGCGGCGTCTTTTCCATTACCATGCGCGCTACGGAAATGGGATGAACGATGTGTTCAAGAAAAGCTACGGACCCACAACCGCCATGCTCATCCATGATACATGCGTCAAGTGTTACATTGCCATCGCGGTCTGGCAGTCCACCAAAGCCAACCGAGGTTTCATTAGGATCTCCCTCAGGAACCTTCGCACCAGCTTCTACAGCGTCGAGCGCCCTGCCTCCACTTGATAAGACTTTCCAGGCTTCCACATTAGCCTGTATTCCAAAACGCCAGGTGGATATGACTACTGGCTTATTAACAGTAGTATTTCCTGCAAAACTTGTAAGCGGTGATAATCCACCTAGTGCAGCAACCTTTAGAAAATTTCTTCGGGAGGACATGATGTAGAGGTTTAAGGTTGAAGGTTTGAGGTTTGAGGTTGGCGCCTTGAATAAAGGGTTGTAGAAGTATTAAGTTACAGTTTTTTTGTTGCATTCTTGCAGCCACTTAAACACCTAAACACTTAAACACCTAAACACTACTCAATGACTCTCCGCGCCACCCTAAACCTTTGCTGATAATAATCTGCAAATAGATTGGTTTCCACAACGCCAAGTGAGCTTGAGGCATGAATAAATTTCACATTGTCTTTAGAGCGAACATCGGTGATTAACCCGACGTGAGTAATTTGTTTTTTCTTGCTGCCTGTTGCGAAAAAAACCAAATCGCCAGGTTTAAGTTCATCCATGCTTACTTCAGTGCCCACCTTGCTTTGCGCTTCGGAACTTCGGGGAAGGTCCAACTTGACTGCGCTGAAGGAATTAATCAGGAGTGCCGAGCAGTCCATACCGGATCGTGTGGTGCCGCCATATTTGTAAGGTGTCCCGATGAACGTACGGGCTTTTGAAATCACTTTCTCCGCTTTTACTTCAGAAGCATTTGCCTTGTCTTCCTCCACTTCGAAGTCAAGCTCGACGTTGTCGACTTTTACTTTTTCTTCCGGACGTTTTACGACGCGTTCGGGCGGTGGTGTTTTACGCTTGGTAACAACAGTTTTTTTTGCAGGAGCACAGGATGCAAGCAGCATTGCTCCGATGATTGCTGGTAGAATAAACCCTAGACTTTTATTCATACTAAAAAGCAGCTTATCCAAGATTAAAAAATTGTTCAAATATAAAACATAATATTCTCATCACAATCGGGTTCGTGAAGACTGAACGTTGGGATTGCTGAAGTTATTGTAGAAGCTATATAGCTAAGAGGAATAAGGAATAGGGAATAAGGCGGCGAAGTTAATGCTCTTAATCCCTATACCGTATACCTTATACCTATTCAATACACCCGGGAAGATTCCGCAACAGCTGCCATGATCCGATCAAGCATCGCATAAAAACCATTGGAACGTTTTGTTCCAATAAATCTCTGCAATTGATCTTGTTTAATGAAATAGATATCGCTGGTAAGGATTGCATCACGATTTTGCCCATTAAATACGCGAAGCAACAAACTAATGAGACCTTTAGAAATTATTGTATCGCTGTCCGCATGGAAGTACATGTGATTCATCTGGCTGGTAGCTGCAAGCCATACTTTCGAATGACAACCCTTAACAAGGTTGCTATCCGTTCTATACATTACAGGCATTTCCGGCAATATCCGGGCAAGGCTCACAAGATGTAACATAACCTTCTCGGCATCGTTATCCAGAACGGCAAATTCTTGAACTATTTCATTCTGAATCTGATGAATAGTCATGGCCGTAATATTGGAATGATCTTTTTGAGTGCATCCACAAGAGCATCAACATCACTTTTGGTATTATAAACGGCAAAAGATGCCCTAACCGTACCGTTAACACCCAAAGTCGTCATAAGAGGTTGTGTACAATGATGACCTGTTCGGACTGCAATTCCATAAGCATCTAACATCTGACCTATGTCAAATGGATGTACATCCTGCACAACAAAGGAAAGGACACCTACCTTTTGTCTTGCCGTTCCGAGAAGTGAAACGAATGGTAAATCTCCAACTATGTTTGTAGCGTATTGCAACAAGTCTTGTTCATGACGTGCAATATTTTCATGACCAACTCTTAAAATAAACGCCATCGCATATCTGAAAGCAATAACATCAGCAATGGACGGAGTACCAGCCTCAAACTTATATGGTAGATCATTATAGGTCGTGTGATTAAAAGTTACCTCTCTGATCATTTCTCCACCGCCATGGTACGGTGGCATTTGTTCGAGCAGTTCTTTTTTTCCATATAAAATTCCTACACCCGTCGGACCGTACATCTTGTGCGCCGAAAGGCAGTAGAAATCGCAGTCGAGCTCCTGAACGTCGATATTCACATGCGCGCCTGTTTGTGCACCGTCGATAACCACAACGGCTCCGCTACTGTGGGCATAGTCGATAATTTCTTTTATAGGGTTGAGTGTTCCAAGGCTGTTGGATGCATGCCCTAACGATACCAGTTTTGTACGATCGGTTACCAGACTATGTAAACTCTCAACGTCGATTTCACCGCGCGGATTGATAGGTAATATCTTTAAAGTCGCCTTTTTCTTTTCGCATACCCACTGCCAGGGCACAATGTTCGAATGATGTTCGAGAGCTGAAATTACTACCTCATCTCCTTCACCAATAAAGGTCATTCCATAGGTTGATGCCAAAAGGTTTATTGCCTCGGTAACACCCCTGACAAAAACAATTTCTTCGACACATGATGCATTAATAAAAGCCCTTGCAGCTTCGCGCGTTTCTTCAAATGCTACCGTTGCTTTCTCCGCGAGGGTATGGAGACCGCGGTGAATATTTGCATTATAAGAGGTGTAGTAATCGGTTAGCGCGGAAATAACGCTGCGTGGTTTTTGTGTGGTTGCAGCGTTATCCAGGTAAACCAGCGGTCGCCCGTTTACTTTCTGGTCGAGTACAGGAAATTCGGTTCTGAGTAATTCGATATTCAGAGCCGGTAACAGGTCGGTCGCGTTCATATTGATGATTTTGTTAGGTATCATTTTAAAATTGAGTTTGAGCGACGAAACTTCATTTTGCGAGAACCGTTATCTAATGGTCTCGGTCATGGTCTACATTTCATCATTGAATCTAGACACAGTTCGGCCTGCCGCATAACTCCACTTCATAGCTGGTTGGTGCGAAACCGCAGATGGTTCAACTTAAGTGTTATCTGGCGGCTGGATTACAGCCGTTTCAGGGGCTGAAAAGGGTTTAAAATCCCTAAAAGCTATCGTATCCGTAGAAACACGGACCACCAGCGCGTATTTTCGCGGGCAGTTTACCATAGTCAGTTTGCGTTTATTGTATAAAGAAATAAATGTTGCTGAGTATGAAAAATCAAATAAAAGGTATAGTAGTAGCAGGTCTGTTGTTTGGAGCCACGATCGCTGTTAACGCACAGTCTGTAAACTCTCCGCTGGTGGTTTCAAAAGGTGTGCAACAAGTGGCAAACAAGAAATCTTTTGAAAGCGACGATCTGAAGAAGTCTAATATTCAGGCTTACTCACAACCATTTCCTGCGACAGTAATTTCTAAGGGTGTTGTTAGGTCAACTGACATAGAATCCCAGGGGAATATCGTATCCAAAGGATACCCGACTTGGGCAATATCCAAAGGAGTCGCACGAAAGAATCAGGAAAGAAACCAGGGTTCCCCTGCAATTGATTCCGATAGCCGGGAGATTCAACTTGGCAACGAGGTCAGCAAATAGCAATTTTTTGTAGGGAAATAGAAGAAGTAGATGAAAACCCTTACTCTGACGAGTAGGGGTTTCTTTTTTTGCGCCTCAGCGAATCAGAGTTTTCCTCTATCTTGGTGTTAATTTAGGCACCATGCAGACCACCATCACCATCGTAATCGGGTTGATCGCATTGTATGTTCTTTTCAGAATATTCAAAGCTTTCTTAAAGTGGGCAATTATTATTCTCCTAATTGTTTTAGTCGCTGCCTATTTCACGAAACCAGATGAGTCAACACATAAAGAGAGCCTAAAGGTAAAAACCAAGGAGCTTTCAGTGAAAAAGGTCAGGCAAAAGGACCTGACGATCGAAGACTACAAATTGTTTTCACTGGCTAAGATTACAACAGGTGGAGAAAAGAAAATTGTGGGAATTGGCGCGTTTGGAAAAGTCTGGTACTTCGACGATCTCAAAGAAAAACTTGAGAGGAAATAGTGAACACGATTTGAACTTGGCGCACCCATGTCACCACGGAAAATTATTGCGCTCTTTGTTGGTCTTGAGATTGCTATCCTAGTTGTTGCTGTCTTATTCGAAGGGTATACGTTATCAGCATTACAAACCGTAACACGATTTTCAGGCCGACTCTCTTTGCTTTTGTTCAGCGTCATTTTCCTATCATACAATAAGCCATCGATTACGGCATGGCTTTCAAAAAAGTTTTATCTGCTCTTTGCAATCGTGCATGGTATACACCTGGTGGAGCTACTCTTATTTGTGTCGCTATCGGGCGCCAAGCTGATTCCTATTCGCATTGCCGGTGGCTTCGTGGCTTACGCGTTTATCTTTTCAATGCCTGTCCTGCAATCATTCCGGGATCGAGGTACTGTTACTGTCAAAACTTTTTCCACAGTGGAAATTATATTTGTCTATTACGTTTGGTTAATTTTTTTTCTAACATACTTGCCACGCGTACAGGGCAAGCTACCACTTGCCGGTGGTAGCTTTGCTGAATATGTTGCGTTACTCGGTTGGACTTCAACCATGCTTGGTATGAAGCTCGCGGGATTGATACAGTTTAAACCTAAGCAAGATAGATAGAGCGTTAAGGCCAAATAGGTTGGCCCGACTCAAATTCTTTCAGGTTGTGACGAATTACCTCTCTAAGATCCTGCGAAGATTCAAACACTTTATACTGGCGCTCTGAGCTGTTACCCTTCTCGATGATTTCTTTAAGTGTATTAAAGTGTTCAGTGTAATTTAATTCTTTGGCGTATGGCGTCAACGTTACCATCCATTCCTGGATATCCTTATAAATCAATTTTGTTTTACCCGTGCGCGAAATAACAATCTGTCCGTGTAGGCCGTACCTGATTGCACGCCACTTGTTTTCTCTTATTATCCAATGCTTTAGAGGATTATGCGTATAATTCCATTCCTCTTCATGATCTTTATACCAATGAGCTAATGCGTGAACAAATGCGACAATGGCAAACACCTCCTTGAGTGTTGTAGGTTCGTCACAAAACCGAAGCTCCAAAGTACCATGATTTGGGCTTGGCCTGAGATCCCACCATAAATCCTTAGGACTGTTAACTGCCTTTGACTTCACCAAAAATGAATAAAGAGACTGAAATTCTTTCCAGCCTTTTACAAGGTAAGGTATACCTGCGGTGGGTAATGCTTCAAACGTGGTTGAGCGGCACGAGGAAAGGCCTGTATACATTCCCTGCCAAAACGGTGAACTTGCAGACAGCGCGAGAATATGTGGTAGAAAATTTAGGAAGAAAAAATTATAGCGGATACATGAGTCACCTGAAAGCATACCAAGATGTATATGCATTCCATAAACAGCCATGCGGCGTATGATCCACTGGTTGCGGTCGATTAGCTCATGATACCTTTGTGATGACGTTATTAATCGCTCACGGTAATTTGCCAGTGGGTGGGTTGCAGATGAGCCAAGTTTTAGATTGAGCTGGCTTGCTTTCGCGATCGCCTTATATATGGAGGGCTGCAAATCGTTTTGAATGTCGTGAACATTCTGACCAATGCCCGACACAACCTCCACAGTACTTTGAAAAAACTCGGCTACGATTCTTGGGTCGTCGCATTGCTCAATGATGTCGGCTGCCTTCGGTGTGAGAAGCAAGGTCTCGGCATCCAATACCTGCAATTCCAACTCCACGCCTAAACTCAATTCTTTGGCGCTGCCTTTAAATTCTAACCCGCCAATTTGTTCTTTCTTCATCCAGAAATACATTAAGAAGAATTGAATATACAATCCTGTCACAAACTTTCTAACTTCCACCCTTTATAACACCAATTATATGTGTGGCATAACTGGGATATTCGCCTTTAACCTTGTTGGCAAATTCAATAAGATCCAGGTAACGAATGCTACCATGGCGCTACAAAAAAGAGGCCCGGATTTTCAAGATATCTACATCGACGAATGGATCGGGCTGGGCCATCGGCGTTTGTCAATTCTGGATACGACGTCACATGCTAACCAGCCGATGTGGGACGAATCGAAGCGCTATTGTATCGTTTTTAACGGGGAGATCTTCAACTTCCATGAACTAAGAAAAAGTCTCGAAGCCAAAGGAGTTAGTTTTTTTTCCACTGGCGATACTGAAGTTCTGCTCAAATTATTCATCCAGGAAAAAGAAAACTGCTTGAATAAACTCAACGGTTTTTTCTCATTCTGCATATATGATAAAGTAGACCAAACATTTTTCTTAGCACGCGATCGGTACGGCATCAAACCATTGCTCTACCTTTTCGATGACGATAAATTCATTTTCGCATCTGAAATGAAATCCGTTCTTCAGTATGGAATTGAAAAAAATCTCGATTACAGTTCTCTCTACACTTATCTGCAATTGAATTATATTCCGGCGCCTGATACAATTCTCAGCAACGTCAAGAAATTAATGCCGGGACACTTCGCGCGCGTCAGCCGACAAAAGATGGATATTCAACGGTACTACCAGATACCGTATAATGCGCAAGAGGCAGAACGAAACAACATCCCCTACTCGCAAGCCAAAGAAAAAATAAAACAATTGTTGGAAGCCTCCGTACAACGCAGACTGGTTTCCGATGTTCCACTTGGCTCATTCCTCAGTGGTGGTATCGATTCCTCTATTGTTACGGGCCTTGCCAGCCGACACAAACCAGATCTCCGCACGTTCTCCATCGGCTTCAGGGATGAAAAATTTTTTGACGAAACCCAATACGCGAACCTTGTAGCAAAACACTTCAAGACCGATCACACGGTTTTTTCTCTCACTAACCACGATTTGTTTTCCCACGTTAATTCAATATTGGATTATCTTGATGAACCTTTCGCCGATTCGTCTGCGATAGCAGTTTATATATTGAGTAAAGAAACCAGGAAGCATGCAACGGTTGCACTATCGGGAGATGGGGCCGATGAAATGCTGGGTGGTTATAACAAACACGCCGCTTTTAACCGAGCTATTCATGGCGGGTTGAAAGAATCAATTGTGACGACATTGAGTCCCTTATGGAGGTTGTTTCCCCAGTCGCGAAATAGTCCGATAGCCAACAAAGCGCGTCAACTATCACGCTTTAGTGAAGGAATGAAATTGTCGTCCAAAGATCGGTATTGGCAATGGGCGGGCTATGCGAACAAAGATGAGACACTATTAATGTTGCATCCCGACCTGCGTATTAACATGTGGCTGAAAGATTTTTTTCCTCGCAGAAAAGCGATCCTGCAAAATCTTCCGGATAAAGAAAATCTTAACGATATTCTCTATTTGGATATGAACCTGGTCCTTCCTAACGATATGCTCGCAAAGGTAGACATGATGAGTATGGCCAACGGACTGGAGGTACGCATACCTTTTCTCGACTACGAACTAGTGAATTTCGTGTTCTCTCTTCCCAGCGATTACAAAATCAAGAATGGAATAAGAAAAAGACTCGTTAAGGATGCGTTTCGTGATTTTCTTCCCAAGAAATTATATCATCGGCCAAAGAAAGGTTTTGAAGTTCCATTGTTGAAATGGTTCAGGAATGAAATGAAATCACTAATCGTTGACGATCTGCTATCCGAAAAATTTATTGTGGATCAGGCGGTGTTTGACTATAGCGAAATAGACAAACTGAAAAGAAAACTTTTTTCATCCAACCCACAGGATATACACGCACGTATCTGGGGACTTATCGTATTTCAGTGGTGGTTCAAAAAATATATGACAAGCTAGGTTTGAAAGCCCATGAAAAATATCATCCGCATTGAAGAGATCTTCCAGTTTGTGCTGGCTGTCTATTTGTTCAATCAACTTCCTTTTGCATGGTGGATTTATGCCGTACTATTTCTTGCTCCCGATATCAGCATGCTTGGATACATGTTCGGTCCGCGTATAGGCGCATATTCATATAATTTTTTTCACCACAAAGGAATTGCGGTGATAGTCTACCTGATAGGTGGGTACACCAGCTCAGACGTTGTGATGTTCGCAGGTCTGTTACTATTTGGACACAGTTCTTTTGACAGAGCTTTGGGCTACGGGTTGAAATATGTGGATAGCTTTAAACATACTCACCTGGGAATGATAGGTAAATAGTACCTACAACCCATCAGATAAGACCGCTCCCCTTCGTCTTCCTTTCCAATTTTGTAAGACAGAAAAGTTTTTTTCGATGTTGCTCAGCAGAATTTTCTGCTTGTCTTATCGCGTTTTCCAAAGAAACTTCGGTTTTTACCCTAATTTTTAGAATTATCGCAATTTATTAACGATTTCGGTTAAAAAATTACCCTACCGTACACGATTTCGTGAATTTTTTTTCAAAAGTGGATTAAATTTTACCCTGTTGTTGAAATATTTGATCAAATATTACGGACACAGGGTAAAAAACAACCCCATCAACCACTTAAACTATAACCATATGAAAAAATCACTTGTACCATTAATCTTGCTCCTCATCGTAAGCGTTATGGCGGTATTTATGCCAGCCATACCTACCACCTTAAACACCGAGGGAATGAATTCCGGTGATGTCGCTTGGATGCTTGCGGCTGCCGCCCTCGTATTACTCATGACGCCAGGTCTGGCATATTTCTATGGCGGCATGATTGACACTAAGAATATTATTACCACAATGCTCCAAAGCTTTGTGGCAATGGGAGTTATCAGCGTTTTGTGGATTGTTGTTGGTTTCAGCCTTGCATTCGGCGATGACCTCGGCGGTTTCGGGTTCGTTGGAAACCCTGCCAGCTACTTCATGTTTGCCAACGTGCTGGATGCACCGCTGTTCGGTACTATTCCTTTAGTATTGTTCGCCTTCTTCCAATTGAAGTTTGCAATCATTACTCCCGCTTTGATTACAGGTACTTTTGCAGAAAGAATCCGCTTCAAATCCTATATCCTGTTCATTGTACTCTTCTCCTTATTAATATATGCACCGCTGGCGCACATGACATGGCATTCCGACGGCTTCTTCTTCAAGATGGGCGTACTCGACTTTGCCGGTGGAACTGTAGTCCACATGTCAGCTGGTTTTGCAGCATTGGCAGCTTCTATCTACCTGCGCAATAAGAATGAGGCTAAGGCGCCTATCTCTCCTGCTAACGTGCCATTCGTTTTACTTGGAACAGGTTTACTGTGGTTCGGCTGGTTTGGATTTAACGCTGGAAGCGCCCTAAGTGCTGGTGCTCTCGCAGCTTCTGCTTTCGCTACTACTAATACTGCATCTGCAGCTGCCGGTCTTGCCTGGATCTTGTTTGACGCCGCTCGTGGCAAAAAGCCTTCTGCTATCGGATTTTGTATAGGCGCTGTTGTTGGTCTCGTTGCCATCACACCTGCTGCAGGTTTTGTAACAGTACCTTCTAGCTTGTTCATTGGAACCTTCGCCGCGATCATCAGCAACATAGTTGTACACTGGAAAACCAAAACTTCTTTGGAAGACACTCTGGATGTATTCCCCTGCCACGGTGTAGGTGGAGCAGTAGGTATGCTCATGACCGGTTTGTTGGCAACACAAGCTGTGAATGGTGGTAACACAACTGGCAACGGTCTACTTATCGATGGCAGCACTTCACTAATCTCAATACATATCATCGCGTTGGTAATGGTAGTCGCATTCAGCTTCGTCGGCTCCCTGATACTTTTGAAAGTAACTGACCTGATTTCACCGCTTCGTGTTTCTGCGGAGGAAAAGAAAGTAGGATCAGACTACAGCCAACATGGTGAGAACCTGTTTCCTGCTGACTTCAGCACATTAAAAGAAGAGGTTGTTTAAAAAATCAAGGGCTCCGAAAGGGGCCCTTTTAAGATCCTTGTCCGAGGCTCACAATTAACCTAAACATAATGATCGATTCTACAGAGAAGGTACTCTAGTACCAAAGGTCTGGCTCAAGCCTGAACAAAATCAAAAGCAGGCTTGATCCATACCGATCTGCCTCTGGGCAGCGTGCCCGCCCGGAGAACCTTGCACATTCACTTACTCAAATCCTTAAACAAAATATGAAAACCAATAAAATATGTCTTTGCCTCTTCGTTGCCTTGCTAATGTCTACTGCAGCATTCAGTCAGGACGCCGATAGCACAAGAACTTTTACATTGTCCGGATCCATTGACGTGTATGCACGAACTGCACTCGGTTCAGAGAACAGCGAACTAGGCGGTTATGGACCATCGTCTGCATTTGCAAACCTGAAAGGCTTCTCCCTGGGCATGGCAAACCTTATCGCCGCATATAATGGCGAAAAGGTAGGCTTTGTTGCCGATTTGGTTTTCGGACCGAGAGGAAAAGACGCGGTCTTCGCTGAAGAAGGGTTTACTGGTCAACGGATCATAAACCAGATGTTTGCATACCTGAAACTTAGCGATGCGGTCACCCTTAACATGGGACAGTTCAATACCTTCTTAGGTTATGAAGTAATATCGCCAACGGTTAACGTGAACTATTCAACCTCCTATCTATTCTCGTACGGACCCTTTACACACACTGGTTTGCGTGCTGATTTTGATTTTGGCGGTGGAGTTGTAGGAAAGCTTGCCGTAATGAATCCAACTGACCTTCTGGAGTTTAACCCGCTTAACACGTATACGTTAGGCGCACAGCTTGGAAAAACTTCTGATGCCGGTGGAGTATGGTTGAATCTTCTCTATGGTGATCAGGATGGAAAGCTTGACGAAGATGACTTCCCATTTGATGACAATGGAGAATTAATTACATCGGCAGGTAGCCTGTTTCAAGCCGACCTCACGTTGGGATATAACCTGTCGGACAAATTCTACCTGGGCTTTAACACTTCCTATCAGACAGTTGCTTCAGGCGAAGAGTTTACAGCACCAGGTTCAATAAGTGATTCAGACGGCGATGCCACATCTTTTTACGGATTCGCTGTTTATCCAAAGTTCACCCTGTCGGATGCCTTTGCATTGGGATTGCGCGGCGAATATTTTTCAGAGAAAAAAGGTCACCTGGGAATAATTGGTCTTGATAACAATGGTGACGGAAGCGTAGTTGCATTAACCGCATCAGGAAATATTTCTGTTGGCAATCTGATGTTGATCCCTGAAATCAGACTTGATAAAACTTCAGAGAACTCCTTCCTCGATAAAGATGGTGATGCTACAGATTCAATGTTCTCGCTGCTTTTTGCGGCTGTGTACAAATTCTAACAGACAACAGACTACAGACAACTAACAACCAACAAATAAATACTACAACAAACAACTACTACTATGTCCAAGACGAAACTTGAGTACATCTGGCTCGACGGTTACAAGCCGACCCAGAGCCTTCGCAGCAAAACAAAAATCGTTAAGAATTTCGATGGTAAGCTTGATAGCTGTCCCCTATGGTCATTCGACGGAAGTTCTACCGAACAGGCTACTGGCCATTCTTCAGACTGTTTGCTCCAGCCGGTTGCTATATTCCCGGATCCAGGACGTAAGAACGCATACCTTGTGATGAGCGAAGTTCTTAACGCGGATGGTACACCGCACATTTCCAATGGAAGGTCAACGATCGACGACGACGACAATGACTTCTGGTTTGGATTTGAGCAGGAATACTTTCTGTGGAATCCGCAGACTGACAAGCCCCTTGGCTTCCCTGCCAGCGGATATCCGGCACCTCAAGGACCCTACTATTGTTCGGTCGGTGCGAAGAATGCTTTTGGACGTCATATCGTAGAAGAGCATCTCGATCTTTGTCTCGAGGCAGGAATAAATGTCGAAGGGATTAATTCTGAAGTAGCTACAGGACAATGGGAGTTCCAGATTTTTGCTAAAGGTGCAAAGGCAGCGGGTGATCAGATGTGGGTTGCGCGGTACCTTCTGGAAAGAACTGGTGAAAAATATGGTATAGCCATTAACTGGCATTGTAAACCACTGGGAGCTACCGACTGGAATGGCTCGGGTATGCATGCTAATTTTTCCAATGATTTATTACGCACTTGCGGATCGAAGAAAACCTACGATACCGTTTGCCAGGCATTTGCTCCTTATGTAAAGGATCATATCGAAGTATACGGCGCCGACAATCACCTGAGACTTACCGGTAAACACGAAACTCAGTCAATCGACAAATTTTCATATGGAGTTTCCGATCGTGGTGCATCCATCAGAATACCTATCGCTACCGTTGAGAACGACTGGAAAGGATGGCTGGAAGATCGCCGACCAAATTCTTCAGCTGATCCATATAAGGTGGCGGCAAGAATTATAAAGACCGTTAAAACTGTTCCTGCTTACGCCAGCGTGAACAGTCTATAAGAATTTTTCTTTCAGGGCGTCTGGTTGTAGTTTGAAGTCGGGCAGAAATGTCCGGCTTCTTTTTTTATTTCACCGCTTTCTTGAATGTGTTTAAAAGTTGTCTTTATTTTGTATACCGCACAACATTATGATCCACCCTCATACCGAACTGCAGTTCATAAGCGAACAAATCGGGTATGGAGTTGTTGCAACGAAACTGATACCTAAGGGCACCATCACCTGGGCCCTGGATAAGTTGGATAGAATTTTCACAAGCGAACAAGTTCGAAGTATGGATCCCCTTTACCAAAAGGTGCTCGATACATATACTTACCGAAATCCTGAGGGAAATTATATTCTTTGCTGGGACAATGCGAGATTCATCAATCATAGTTCCAATTCAAATTGCATCACAACTGCCTACGAATTTGAAATCGCTATCCGCGACATTTATCCTGGCGATCAACTAACAGACGACTACGGCTATCTTAATCTGGAAGAACCTTTTGAAGTTGTTCCGGAGGAAGGAACTGGTCGACATATAATTTATCCTGATGACCTGGTGCGTTACTACCATATTTGGGACGAGCATCTACTTGAAGCTTTTCCCTTTCTTATGTCGGTAGACCAACCGTTAATTCATATACTTGATCCTGTTGTTCGTGAAAAAGCCATCAATATCGCTAAGGGTAACGAAATGATGAACTCCATCTTATCATGCTATTGCCCGGTACACGGTAGGCTTAATGGCGAAGCCCAGATGATTAATATTCGATCTACCAAAGTCACCTATCCCTTCTGAGGGACCTGGGATCCGATAAACACCATCAAACCCGCTTCAATTTTCTGACGGTCTTTCCAAAAGTTTCTACTATACACCATTTGATACTTCCAGTTCTTTTGCGTGAGAATTGCAGGAATATAGGCATGAGAATGCTTTACAGATAAACTGGTAAGATAACGAACATCGTCAGTGAGAATAATACCAAGGTGCTTGTCTTCCTGGAGTACGTCGACGTCAGAAAAGGGTAACGCATCTGTCTGAAAAACAAATTTATCAAGACGGTCTTCTCCCCACTGCTTGATCCGGTTGCTGAGGTACCATTCCTTACTCATCGTAACGGGTGCTTTTGAATGCGGTTGGTAAGTCCGATCATTTACAGCCTGTGCATATTGAAGGTATTTTCGCAAAAGCTTCGGACCTTCGTTTTTCACTTTGTCAACTTTCAGCTGTTCCGGCCAGATGCTGGTCACCAGGATTATCTTTTCCCTGGCGCGTGTCACCGCGACGTTTAGCCTATTCTCACCGCCAGCTGTATTCAGGCTACCGAATTGCATGGTCATCCGTCCTTTCTTTCCAGGAGCATACCCAATGGAAAAAATAATTATATCCTTTTCATCCCCTTGAACATTCTCAATGTTTTTTACAAATAATGAGGAAGGGATCCCAGTGCCACGTCGCTCAGATTCAGCATCGAGAAGATCCATGATGAGCACCTGTTGCGGTGCATTGAAGGTAACTACTCCGATTTCTTTGTCAGGATAATGTTCCAGAATTTCAAACACCTTTTCTACAACGGTTCCGGCCTCCATCACATTGGTATGCTTCTCCCACACACCATCAATCTTACAATATTCAATTGCGGGTGAGGCATGATTTAGGATATCGCGGTGAGGTAATAATTGAAGGCGCCCTTCATAGAAATACTCATTTGAAAAATCGATCAACTCGATAGTCTGACTTCTGTAATGTCCTTGAAGGTGAACTGATGGAAGATATCGCTTCGCCAATTCCAGCAAAGACTCCACTTCTGCATCCGGCTCTTCGGTCTCTTCGTCCCAGCGCGCCTGGTATAATTCACTTGGACGAAGTTGCTTGTCATCACCGGCAATAAAAATTTGTTTACCTCTGTACATTGATGGAATCCCTCGCTCCGAAAAACACTGCGAAGCCTCGTCGAAGATGACTATGTCGAACAGTTCTTCCATGGGAAAGATAGCTGATACAGATTCAGGTGATGCTAACCAGCATGGCATCAATTGGAACAATTCATGATTAAAATCAGCGATCAGTTTTCTCAACGGCCATAGCTTCTTCTTTTTGGTCACCTGATGGAGGAGATCGCGATAGGTTACCAGGTTGTTGAGTCTATTATACTCAAGTCGTTCATAGACATACTCACGAACCTTCACCAGTAAGATTTGCCTGCAAAGATTCTGTTTGTCGGAGACGAGAAGCTGCAGCTCGTTTTGCAACGATTCCATCTTCAAGGAGGACACAGCGCGAAGGATAGGATATTTAGTTTCGATATGATCAATCCAGGTTAGCCGAAGTGAATTCTGAAAAAGACTTTCCATCTTATCAGCATCCCACTCACCCAGGTGATCAAACAGTTTCGTTATAACTTCCTTCTCATCAAAACTTACCTGCTCTCTTAGCTTGTCGTACTCGGCAAGGTTATCGAAATCTCGCTTTAGTGTCCTTATGAATTCTTTCTCCAGCGTCGGATCAAAAATCAGTTGACTGATCTGATATCGCGTTAGGTATCGAAGCCATTCTTCCTTCTTGGCGGGCAAGTCGTTTACAATGAAGAGCAACCTTTTCATCAGCGAGATAAACTGTTGCCTGGTGTATTGCGGTAAAATTATTGCGTCCCTTACTTCTCGCAGTGTATTGAAGATCAGTTTCGCCCGAGTAGCAAGCTTTTGCTTATCAAACCAAATCCTAAGTGTTTCTTTCTGATAGTCTGTCGGAACATTTGCAAGCCACATTTTCTTCTTCAAAGATGTAAGGTGGTGCTCCAGGTTCAACCTGCTGTCTATGCGCTGCTCGAGAATATTAAGTCCAACTTTGTTATACGAAAGTGAGTTCGCGACAAGAACACGCTTCACCATTATCTTTTCCTTTGAGAACAATTCCCACATGATCCACCGAAAAAGATTTGTTCTGGCATCCATGCGATGTTGAAGCGCTTCCTGGAAAACTCCAAGTTGATTGTTGGGAATTGTAACTTCGGGATTTTCTCCTTCGAAACAATTCATCGTCATGCGCTCAACGTTCGAGAGCCATAGCAAACTTGTTTCGTCGTCATTTTCATCCCACATTGCCTGAAAATACCGGTAAGTCTCATCATCTTTCAGAACACTGATCATTCCGAGAATGTCAGCCTCTTTAAGTGATAGTGCTTCACAGTCCTGGAGGTTAAGTCTTATTCCCAATTCCTTCTCGATTGCTGTCGCAATCTTTTGTTGGTATTTCGGGATATAGGCGAGTATCTTCTCTATTTCTTTTTCGTCAGTAGGTTGAAAGTTGGCAAACGATTTTCGATCACGCCAAACATAATCCTGACCTTCATACCTCGACGCATACTGAACATAGTTGCGTTGTTTTCTTAGAAAATCATCAATGGTAGGAAAAGTAAAATATTGATACTGCTGCCGAATGTTAATTGAGGGTTGATCCAGGTCCGACGTCAGATACAGTTCCTTCACAGATAGTCCGCATTCCCGATCATCAAACAAGGTGTCTTTGAATTCCTGAAGCTCTTCGGAGATCTGATCGATCCGGCGACACACCTGGTAAAATTTTCTTTCGGTTTGAATAACGTCAACGCTACGGTTAAGCGTCCGATACTCTTCCACGCGATCAATCTGAGAAGCTATCTTTGAGTAGAGTTCCTTTCTATCATTTCGGAAGTCGTGCACGAGACCAAGAAAGTCGTTAAGGCCGATATTCGTTAATCGTTCATACACAACATCAAGTGCTGCACGTTTCTGACATACGAGCAACGCTTTCTTGCCACTCGCCATCGCGTCGGATAGCAAGTTGCAAATGAGCTGTGATTTGCCTGTACCAGGCGGACCCTGAACTACTATTGAATTACCATTCTTAATTGTTTTAATGGCGTTTTCCTGGTAGGCGTCGAGTTGGAATGGCGCGAATATTTTCTCCTCCCTGATATGATTGCTGTTATGTTCGGGTTCAGTTCCGGATTTATTCTTCTTCTGAAAAAAATCCTCTAAGTCCTGAAATGTCTCATTTTCAATAAGGTTGAGGTAATCGGGAACAAGATGTGACCCTGCCTGCGGGAATATACCCAACACAGCTTCCGGGAACAGCTTCAATTCGCCTTTTCGCTGCTTGCTTTCAAATGATTCTTTTTTGAATTCCTGGAATGGGATCAGT
Organism: Bacteroidota bacterium; assembly: GCA_023412765.1. GTDB lineage: Bacteria > Bacteroidota > Bacteroidia > Cytophagales > Cyclobacteriaceae > Chryseolinea. The sequence continues at coordinate 37,283 of JAEZBX010000036.1, read as the reverse complement.
TCATCACCAAAATTTTCAGCATTGAAGTTTAACTCAATTTTTCCATCCAGTAACTGATACAATTCTGTGCGGAATGAGATGCTATCCTTTTCAAAGTCTTCGAAGTTCGTTTCGAGCAAGTCATCTTCCAACTTCACCTTGTTATAAAAAGCAAATGCAAGAAGAAATGACTTGTTAAAGGTAATGCCGACATCTTCCCTCGGTTGTAAGACCCACTGATTGCCCTCCTGCACGAGAGACACTGGAAAAAAAAGTAACGGACACCTTGCCGGCGTCCCATCAGAAAATTTACCTCTCACAAAAGGCCACCCTACATGCAAATCGTTGGAACCGCGTTCTTCAAAAATGAACCGGTGTATCCGCTGTAGCTTCTTTAATCTTCCGCTTTGTTCGTTGCTCGCTTCCATGCGGCTATCAAGGACCGGACAAAGTTGTTTGCTCCTACCTTGAATCAAGGCGGTAATTATTTCGAAAGATTTTTCCCCGTTTAGAAAGCTAAAATTGTGGAGATCTATCAATTGCTCGGCGTGGAGCCGCAGTAATAGCAACGACCTGTTATTCCCTGATAGATTCGTGAGCCTTCGCAAATAAGTTTGCAAAATGCTTTTTGCTGAGTCTGCCATTTGGTTTATAAGGTAGTAGAAATTCTTTCAGTGACAAATTGGTATCAATCGTGTTTTGCCTTCACTTCTATATAAGGCAAAATTTTCTGAAATCTTTCTTCGTCCAGTTTTACCACCTTGCGAATATCTTCCACGGTTTCGAAATCACCATGTTGAAATCGATAGGAGACAATGACTTTAGCCATTTTGTTGATGTATGGATGAGCCGAAAGTTCTCGTTCAGTAGCCTGGTTAAGGTCGAGTCTTGTCGGCATAAAATTGTCTTCGATAAATGTGTCTTCAACCAACTTCTTGATGACCAACGAATCTAAACCGTACACATCCTTCAACTGATCCATCGACACAAAGCCGCCCAAAATATCCCGAAACTTTACAATTCGCACGGACAGTTTGTCGCCTATACCCTTTATCGCTTTTAACGCCGCTGTATCCGCCTTGTTCAGGTCAAAACGTTGCCTCTTTTCAGGCTCCTTAGCCGCTCCAACGACCGGAAAGGTTTTTTCTTTTCTGGAGAACTTCGAAGTGGACTCAGGTAGTGCGATAAAGGAATAAATGCTTTTGTAAAACGCGGTGTCAATTCCATAAATTTTTAACACATCTGATTTTGTCCGGAATTTCCCGCCTTTTTCACGGTATCGAATAATACGAGAGGCCAGTGCAGGAGAAAAACCCAGTTCGACAAATTCCTGTTCGGTAGACTTGTTTGGATCGAAATAAAAAGTTTTGGGTATGGTAGCAATGGTCGGTGCGGCTGTATCCATCTGGTCCCACAAAGCGATCAGGCTATCCAAAGTTGCCCTGTCGCCGTCGAAATCGCGATGGCGGTTAGAAGTCCACCAATGCCACGCCGGCTCAGAAAAAAGCAGGAGGATCAACAAAGTAAAAAGGACTAGAAATCCATTTACCTGGGATCGGGGAAATCCAAAGAAATCCTTAATCCAATATCTAATTTTTAACATACAAACAACGGTGTTCGAAAATGCAACTTTTTTCTATAACGATTCGTTTGCCCAATGACTTTTGGACGCCCAATAAACCCCAAGCTTATTTATAATCGTTCTAAATTACAACATTTGACTTTTGTCAGTAGATCTATCTAGCACAGGGTTTATTTTTGTATTCCGCAATGACACAAAATTTTAAAGCTTTAGCGCTTACTTACAGGACGGCCCCTGTCGCGATCAGAGAGAACGTTTCACTTAATGAGGGTGCAACCAAGAAATTGCACCAATTTATTCGTACGTACACGTCGGCAACCGATGTGTTGATTGTGTCTACCTGTAATCGTACCGAGATCTATTATCTGTCTGAAAAAGATTTTTCCGCAGAAATATTTAAAGGGCTGTCATTGATAAAATTTTGTGAACCAGGATTTGAACAACATTTTACCCGTCTCTCCGGTAACGACGCTGTGATGCATCTTTTCGAGGTCTCCCTGGGTCTGGACGCTCAGGTGATCGGCGACCTGCAAATTTCAGGTCAGGTAAAGAGTGCATATCAGTGGAGCGCCGATGAGAATATGGCTGGCCCATTTTTGCACCGGCTAATGCACACCATATTTTTTGCTAACAAACGAGTTGTTCAGGAAACATCTTTCAGGGACGGCGCCGCCTCAATATCATACGCAGCAAAGGAGCTGGCGGATGACCTTACCGTTGATATCAGAATTCCTAAAGTTCTGGTCGTTGGGGTTGGAGAAATTGGCCAGGATTTCTGTTTGAATCTTGTTGACACCCGCCTGGACAATGTTACTGTATTAAATCGCACGCAGGATAAAGCGGAAAAGCTGGCGCAGAAATACAATTTCAAGTTTGGTGGTATTGAAGATCTTGCTTCTGAAATTCAGAATGCGGATGTGATAGTAAGTTCCGTTTCTGGTACTCAACCGCTGATTACAGTTGAGCTTCTGCGAAAAGTGAAATTCCTAAAGCATAAATATTTTATTGATCTGTCGATGCCGCGCAGTATTGAACCTGCAGTGGATGAAATTCCTGGATCACTTGTATATAACCTTGATGACATTCGCGAGAAGACGAATGTAGCTCTTGAAAATCGTATGGCATCCGTACCATCTGTAAAGGCAATCATTCAGGATTCATTGCGGGAGTTTGAAGATTGGTCGAAGGAGATGATCATCTCGCCTACCATTCAGAAGCTGAAAAATACACTGGAGCAGATTCGGAGAGAAGAGATTGCCCGTTTTATAAAAAATGCAAAGCCGGAAGAAGCTCAAAAGCTGGAAGAAATGAGCCGTTCGCTAATGCAAAAGGTGCTCAAGTATCCAGTCTTACATCTTAAAGCCGCATGTAAAAGAGGCGAAGCCGATACACTTTCAGAACTTTTAACCACGCTCTTCAACGTGGAAGGTCAGACTGAAAAAACTTCAAAATAACGTTTCAGAATTTCTGGATTTCCATGTCTTTTTGGGTCAATAGCCCATGCGTTAGTTTGCTATTGCTCTTCTTCTACATCGAAATAATTCATTGAAAAATCTTAATTGCCAGACTTCGGGGACCGCGATGTCGGCTCGTTGACGTCGCCATCACAAACCGAATGCTCCTAACGCAGCAGATAATTTTGGTAGCGTTGAACAACGCTTTCAATGGAACAAAGCCGCGGTCCATCAAGGCTCCGCCAGGAGCCTCCTATTGCAATCACACGATACAAAAATGAAACACCTATTTAACCTCAAGGACAACGACGGAAAAAGGAGGAATCTTCCCTTTTAGAGTGGTACCGCTCAATGTGATTCCCTTAAATGGTGCTGGTTTAATCTTGTTAGGGTTTTCAAACGTGTTGTGATCCTGTATTTTTTGTGACGACAAAATTTCTCCCGTTACACTCGAAAATTTTGAACCTCTTAGATCGAGTGATATATCCTGCGCTTTGTTCGCATCAATATTCACCAAAGAAATATGAGTTACACCATTTGCATCACGCGAAGCAGATGCTGAAATCGCCTGAAGCTTTTGATTGTTAAAAACATAATCATTTGACTTCACAACTACAGGCAGCATCGTTGCATCCTGGTGTACATTGAACATCTCCATAACGTGGTATGTAGGCGTCAATATCATTTTCTCCTCATCCGTGAGAATTACGGCCTGCAAAACATTTATAGTTTGTGCAAGATTTGCCATCCTCACCCGATCACAATGATTGTGAAAAACATTTAAGGTGACACCGGCAATCATCGCATCCCTCATTGTGTTTTGCTGATATAAAAATCCCGGGTTGGTTCCAGGTTCTACGTCATACCATCCACCCCACTCGTCAACAACCAACGCAACCTTCTTCTCAGGATCATATTTGTCCATGATATTTGAATGCTTTGTAACTAGCTCCTCCATTCGTGTTGCTCGCTGCATCGTTGTAAAATATTGTTCTTCAGAGAAACCTGTCGCGGGACCTTTCTTGTTCCAGTCAATGACCGAGTAGTGATGCAGGGCAACTCCCTCCAGCAAATTGTGTGGAATGTCGCGCATCAATACTTCTGTCCATTTATAATCATCAGAGCTAGCGCCCGATGCAATTCGGAAAATCCTATTATCCCTTTCCCAACCAGAAAGAAATGTTGTGTACTGTTTATAGACATCCACGTAGTACTCCGCTCTCATATTTCCACCACAGCCCCATGCTTCGTTTCCAATTCCCCAATACTTCACTTTCCAGGGCTGTTCCCTTCCGTGTTCTTTCCGTAAATCAGACATCGGACTCTTGCCTGCAAAGGTTGTATACTGAACCCAATCAATAAATTCCTGGACAGTACCACTTCCTACATTTCCCGATAGGTACGGTTCAGTTCCTAACAATTCACACATGTTAAGAAAATCATGTGTTCCAAAGCTGTTGTCTTCCGTAACACCTCCCCACCAATGATTAACGATTGTCGGGCGCTTGTCCTTGGGACCAATTCCATCCTTCCAATGGTATGTATCAGCAAAGCAACCCCCTGGCCACCGTAAATTTGGAATTTTTAAGTTTTTCAACGCTTCGACAACATCATTGCGCACGCCGTTGGTATGCTTGATCTTAGTATTGTTCTCACCAACATAAAATCCTCCGTAAACACAACGGCCGAGGTGCTCTGCAAAATGCCCGTAAATGTGCTTATCGATTTTGTCTTTCCCGAGATCAGCGTTTACCACAATGTGATTTTGGCTCATGACATTAAGAAACGCTATTATGAATGATAAAACTAGCAAAGGCTTTTTCATGCAATTGGAGATTTGGGGCTTCAATATATAATATTCTTTTAAAAATGTAAAAAATACACTTTTAAGTCAAGCCTACCTTGGATTGCGATGGATAATTGTGTAATTATCTTTCATTACCTGCGACATATTCGTAAAATATGTATTACCCTTAGCCGATTGTGGACGAGAAAACCTTTACAAGTCTAATCAATGAACATCAGGGGTTAATCCATAAAGTATGCTTCATGTATGAAAATGATCCCGAGGTCCGCAATGATTTATTCCAGGAGATCGTGCTGCAACTTTGGAAATCCTTTTCATCTTTTAGGGGAGAATCCAAGATCACCACGTGGATGTATCGCATCGCTTTGAACACGGCCATCTCGGGATTGCGAAAGCGATCACGCCAGGTAAAAACGGAAGACCTGAGCGACCAACATTTAAATATTTCAGAAAGTGGCAACTTGGATCTGGAGGAAAAATTTCAGAAGCTTCAGTGGGCTATCCGTCAGTTGACGGAAGTCGAACGTGCTATGATCATGATGGCATTGGAAGAAATCTCATACGAAGAAATCGCTGAGACGATTGGTATCACACAAAACAATGTGCGAGTGAGGATGAACAGGATCAGGGAAAAGCTAAAAAAACTTATGTGTTGATAACATGGAGCTGGACGATTTGAAGACCATATGGAAACATAACTCACCGGAGTTTCATCAAAAAGGTGAGGCCGAAATCAGCTTAATGCTGAAGAGCAAGAGCATGTCTATAATTGCAAACCTCAAGCGCAGTGTATGGCTCGAATTAATCATCGCGATCGTAAGCAGTCTTGCATTACTTCTCTACGCAATCGGCTTGAAAAACGGGGCACTAAAGTGGACTTCCATTTCCATTCTTGCGATGACTCTCGGCGCTTCAGTCTACTTCATTAAGAAATTATTGCTGTTGAATCGGTTTGAGCAAATGAACGAAAACCTTCATGACACATTAGCCATTTTGATCGCGAATCTTAAGAGCTATTTGAAGTTTTACAAGAACAGCTACGCCATCCTGTTTCCGATTTACTTTTTCCTGGCACTGCTCTTTGGAGCGTTGGAAAGGGGACCCCGTAAATACATTGACTTCTTATTACAGCCCACCGTAATTATTTCCTTGTTGGTTGTCGCTGTGTTGTTTTTTGTGACCAGCACATGGGCAGCGAACTGGTATATCAAGAAGCTTTATGGAAATCACCTGGCCAAATTGCAAGGGCTGCTTGATGACCTTAATAATTAATCTACTCAGGCTCGTAGAGCAGATCAAATAAAACCTCTTTCAGACTTACAGAAATCAATTCCCATTTTTCAGTGCCTAGAAATTTTTGATTGATTTCGATTTCAATTCCAAGATAATCCCGGTCAACAAATTTTGTACGCAAGTAGGTAGTGAATCCATCATCGGTTCCCTTGTAAGGCTCATTAAATTCTATCCTCATTCCGGGGAGCATCAGTTCTAAACCATCTAAAAACCTTCCGCAAAATTCCGTTTCAGCCGTTCGATCCGGGTCGAACAGCAGTCCGACGTCAACACTGCGTTCTTTACCGTCAAGCACCGGTGTAAACGTGTGGATAGATAAATGAAGTACCGGTTTTGTCAATTTCGAAATAACATCCTCTACACTATTTCGATGTGGATAGTAATAACGTTGCAAAATCTGATCGTGATCGGTTTCCCAAAGCTTTTGAGAATATTCAGAATAAAGCTGATGGTTGTCGAGCGACCGGTTGGGTTCAATCAACAGCCGGGTGGTCTCACAAATAAACAAAGGTGCACTGTATTCAGCCGCCAGGAACTTTGCGAGTTCGATGGCCCCCGGGTCGTAACCCCGGTGTGAATTAAGAATGTCCGTAATATTCGAAAAGATGTGCTGGTATTGTTCGGGCACCTGGTTCCCGGCATGCTCACAGGTGATTATCAGGTTCATTTTACTAAACCAATTATTTTAATGGCGATACAACATCAACTAAGGAACATCCTATTGTTCGCAAGGCAATCGCAAAGGATGCGGTACACGGACGCGATACTTTCATGTGAATGATTCTTGCCAATAGCCCTAACGATGCGGTGTGCAAGGGTTCCTTTTTTAAGTATTACGTCAATTTCTTTTTTATATCCATCGAGCGCAGTGTTACCCCTTTCCACTAAATTCTCAAAAATATGCTGCCACAACTCGCTGGCTGTTGCTTTGCTCTCTGGGAAATCAAATAAAGACAAATAGTCGGCATTATCCAAAACAGCTTCATGCCCAACTGCAGTTGTTTGATCAAGAATTTGGGCGAGTATTTCCGTCTTCCATTTCATCTGATCTTCAAGCGTCACAAAGACATTGCCGGTCAAGGCCTTTATAGTTTCGATCACGAATGTAAGAACAGCAAGATCCGCCGCGGGACATTCCTGAATATCCATTACCCTTATCTCGATTGAACCCCTGTCAAACCGGGGGATGGCACCGCGTGAGTTCACCCAGATTGCATTGAGTTCTTCGTTCGGATCATAGGGAGCAATGTCCGACTTGATCTTTTCGTAAATAGTATTCAGGTAATTGCGCTTTGAAAAGACTGCCTCGGGAATCACCTTGCCAGTAATCGAGGGAATCCTGGCCTGATTGGTTTTGTAGAATTTTAGTCTTGTATCCATGAGTCCCGTTAGCTTACCATCCAACACTGGCGAGCTGGCGCACAACGCAGGAAGGATCGGCAAAACCAACCTAATGGCTGCATGCAGCTTGGCAAACTCCTCATCGTCGTAAAACGGTAAATTAAGGTGAGTGCTTTGAAGGTTAGACCATCCATGACCACGACAATCAAAGATCTTATTGTAAATCGCATAAACCTCATTGTTTTCATGAGGCCATATTCGTGTCTCAGTTAGGGGATCCATAAAAGGATGCGCGGCAGTGGGCATTAACCTGGCGTTCCATTTCTCGAGAATGGAATTCACTGCCCTGACGTTCTCTGAAAATTTCTTGTTTAACGCAAGTAAATCCTTTTCCGGTTTGGTCGACTTCAACTCAACAACATGAAGCACGAGTTCGTTTGACCATGTGATTATCCCGTTTTCAAAGTCACTACCATATGAACCAAGCTCATGCTTTAACAATTCATCTGTGATAGGGCGTACCTTAAGCGTATCGCGATCGACAAGCATGTATTCCAATTCTACTCCGTACCCCTGAAATAAATGAATGCGTGGAGGTTGTGTCATTATTTGTCGGCTTTGATCCGGTTTAAAAATACTTCCATGATAACGGTATATAGTTTGTCCTTCATGATCTTGTCCTCTATACCCGAATCGATATTAGGATTGTCATTGATTTCAATTACATAAAACTTGCCATCCACCTCCTTCATGTCAACACCATATAGGCCCTGTCCAATTAGCGCGGTTGCTTCCAGTGCAGTTGAAATTAATTCGGCCGGTGCCTGATAGAATGCTACGCATTCGACAGCTCCTTCTTGTTGTTGTTTTTCTGAATTCCAGTTTACAATCTGCCAATGTTCCGACGCCATGAAATACTTACAGCAGAAAAGAGGCTGGCCATCCAGAATGCCAACGCGCCAGTCAAATGCAGTAGGTAAAAACTCCTGGGCGATCAACAACTCGGATTTCTGAAACATTGTGGCACAAGCGTTCTTGAATTCTTCATCGTCTTTAATTTTAAAAACACCTTTGCTGAATGCGCCATCCGGTTGCTTAAGAATAAAGGGGTATGCAAGTTTTTTGGGCAGATTCTTATAATTGTCTTTACTTACCACATATGAAACCGGCGTGCGTATTTTGTTAGACGTCAGCAACTCATTGAGGTAAATTTTATTGGTACACTTAAGAATAGAATCGGGATCATCGATCACAACTAAGCCAAGTGACTGGGCTTTCTTGGCAAATCTAAAGGTATGATGATTTACAAACGTAGTTTCACGGATGAATAATGCATCAAACTGAATAAGTTCGTCGAAGTCGTCCTTTGTGATCAACTCAACATAAAAACCGAGTTGATCGCCAGCCTTAATAAATTTCTGCAAAGCCTTGTCATCCGATGGTGGATTCGGATCATTCGGATCTACAAGAATAGCCAGGTCGTATTTTTTCTTGTCGGGACGTACCTCTCGCTTACGCTGAAGATATTTCTCTGCCGCATCATGCAACAAAGGCATTTCCTCCTGAGGTACTTCGCCAAAACTTAAAGGTTTAATGCTCTGTAGTACCCATTTGCTTCGCTTGGTAAAAGTAACACTCAGGGATGGTGCCGGTATGTACTGAAAAAGTTGCTTTGCGAGCTTGTTCAAATGTTCCTCATGGGTTGTGCCGAAATAAATATCGAACTCAACTTTATCCTGCGTTACACTTTTGAAAGACGTTTGAATCAGGTCGTCAAAGTCTTGAAAATCTTCACGAAGAATAGAAGGAAACCTAAGATCCTGAATTGTCGAGATACCAGGTAGCACCTTATGTTTCCGAGCCTCAGCTAACAGTGATACGTAATATCCTATAGATTGATACTGATAGGATTTGCAGAGGTTAATAACTTTCACACCCTTCGCCTCGGGAAGCGCGTCGCCCGAAATGTAACGGGACGGTGTAACCACTTCAACATCGTTGAGATTGAATTGCCAATCGTCCGGATTGTCAACTACTATGAGTTTTGGCATTTGCCTTTTTTACTTTTGGTTCGATTATCAACAAATTGGCATCATACGTAACTATCCCCAACATGATGCTATTAATGAGTCGTGCAAAGCTAACGCTGTAGACCTTTCCCTGGCCTAACGGATTGGGTTCATTTGGATCGGTGATGTGAACGCATTTTTTTTCTTCATCAAAGCCCGTAACCACAACGAAATGTCCAGCCGGTTCACCCTTTATGCTATCAAAAATATCGAACTCGGGTATTTCGCGAGCTGACCCATAAAGATAAGTAGCACTCAGACCGGTTAGTATGGGTATTGATTTTTTTAAATAACTTTTAATAAGATTCTCGTCTAGCTCAAGGTTTCGCAATTCCCCGCCCGACTGCAGAAACTTAATGTAAGCCTGAGATGCTATACGAAGCTTCCGGCGCTTTCGCTTGAACTCCATTTGCTCCCGAAGAAACTGGATCATCTTTTTCGATGAGTGTTTAAACCACGTCGGATCAAATACATTCAAGTTATAGGTATAAATGCGCGCCTTGTATCCCCGCTGCAGGGCGTGGTTGCCCAGCATGACCGCTAACGTACCACCGAACTTCAATTGTTTTACTTCCTGTATAACTTCTTTCAACGGCACATCATCCCCATAGTAATTGTACAACGCCTGAAGGCAGGTAGGGCCACAGGTAACGTCGTCGGGTTGGGCCTGAATATCGAAATCCAGGGTTAGTTGCTTCTTCATTCGAGGCACCTCCCCTCCTTTCCAGTAATCATGTTAAGGCTAAAATTTGTATTGGGCAGTTCAAAAAATTTCTAAGTAAAATTATAAACGTTAATAGTCAACTCCAACATTCGGAGCCCTGGTGTAAGGTTATGGATGCAAAAGGAAGAATGACTAATCATTAATGCACCCTGAAGTGTATTCAGTTTCGGTAAAGTGCGTTTCTTTGTTCGTTATTCGTTAATAGTTATCCGTTAATAGAATGGCATCTACAGAGGTTGTATGACCCAGAGAGTAATAATATTTGGCAAATGAGAAGCCTTAGACCCTCAGCGATTTGCGATAACCGTGGCGGACAATACTAATAACGGATAACGATTAACGATTAACGTCCCTTGGTAATCCTTTCGGACATGAGTATGTTTGATCACAACTAGTCACTTTTTATCAGACAATGTAACCGATCAAATGAAAGTGATCTACCTCAGCGATGTTCGAACCATTAACTTGCTATGCTTGAGAACTACCCTTAGTGCCGTGCTGATGATTTTTCATTGTTCGGTTTCTTTCGGATGGGGGCCGACAGGTCATCGAGTCACGGGATGGATTGCCGAGCAACATATTTCCAAGAAGGCAAAAAAAGAGTTGACAAGAATTCTTGGTGACCAGTCACTTGCTATGGCTAGCACCTGGATGGATGAGATTCGATCTGATTCATTGTATGATTACACAAGCGACTGGCATTGGGTTACGATCCCTGATGGAAAGACTTATCAAGAAGCAGAAAAAAACAAAAATGGGGATATCCTTGAAACCATCGAACGGCTGAAGGTTGCGCTTAAGTCCAAAAAATTGACGGCCGATAAGGAACGCGAGTATCTGAAAATGTTAATCCACTTGATCGGTGACTTACACCAACCGTTGCATGTCGGAGGGGGAAACGACCGCGGCGGGAACGATATTAAAGTGACGTGGTTTCGTGCACAAAGTAATCTTCACAGGGTTTGGGATAGTGAGATGATCGATGACACGAAGTTGAGTTACACCGAGCTCGCCGCGTCGCTAGAGAAGCCCGATGCAGCAACGATTCTATCATGGCAGAGGTCGGACATCTATACCTGGGCGAAGGAGAGCATGGCGTACCGGGAGAACGTTTACCGCTATGGCCGTGGTAATCTTGGATATAAATATGCCTATGAAAATTTTCATATCGTTCGCCATCGCCTTTTGCAAGCAGGCATCAGGATAGCAGGAGTGCTGAACGAAATTTATGGTTGAGATGCAAAAGATCTAAACTCTGCACTCTGCATTCATCACTCAGATAGTTCAGTATAGAGCGCAGAACCCAACGATCTAAACTCTGCACTCTGCATTCATCACTCAGATAGTTCGAAATCTAAGTTTAAAGTCCGAATTGCAGAACTTGAATGCAGAGTGATGAGTGTAGAATACAGAATGCTTAACCTCGCCAGTCGATCTAAACTCTACACTCTGCATTCATCACTCAGATAGTTCGAAATTTAAGTTTAAAGTCCGAATTGCAGAACTTGAATACAGAGTGATGAGTGTAGGATACAGAATGCAGAACCTCGCCCGTCGATCTAAACTCTACACTCTGCATTCATCACTCAGATAGTTCGAAATCTAAGTTTAAAGTCCGAATTGCAGAACTTGAATGCAGAGTGATGAGTGCAGAATGCAGAGTGCAGAACCTGATAAGAGTTATAAGTCCGATTGTTTAACGCTGCCCTGCCAAAAGTTTGGAGTAGATCTCCAGGCAAACCCAGGCATCCGTTGCAGCATAGTCGATTTGTTTTTCAGTGAGTGTGTTCGCTTCCCAATTTGATGTCTGTGCATTCTTTGAAATTCGAATACCCAGCAACAATCCCGCGAGTTTCTTTACACTTTCTACCTGTAAACCAGATGTGCGCGCAAGGGTAGCAAGCTCTACGAAAGATGCGGGCGTGAACTTGTTAATTTTCTGAAGAGATTTTATATCATCGTGAATAGCAACTCCAGCCTTATGAATTGATGGATTTTCAAAGATTGATATGATATCATCAGGCAATCCTGTATGATGCAGACGAATGAGGAACACCTTTCCGGGAATCGCGAGCTGAAGTAGTGCTACCTTATATATTTGACCGCGTTTGAAACTCGGACGTGTCTCCGTATCAAAGCCTACGTGTTCGTGTTTTTCAATTTCCGATCTGACCTTCGAAAGCTTGTCCGCTTCGGTGATGACACTAACCTTCCCCGTAAATGTCTTTAGCGGAAGAAGGTTTAACTCCTCTGTGGTGATCGAAAATTTTGATGCATCATCGTTTCCGAAATTATGTTGATGCATTTTGTCAGGTAAATTCATCAAAAAATGCTGGTATGCAACCGTTAAAAAAATAGCGAAATTATTCGAGCCTTAATTTAACCCAAAAAAATAACTATTTTGAGGTCTTAACCCCATTTGAATGCTGAAATCGTTATTCAGAAAGAAATCTCTGTCAACAATTCTTCAGGATGCCAGCCAGGAACAGGTCGATGGACATGGCACAGGTCTCAAAAAAATTCTCGGAGTTCGTGATTTAACGTCGATGGGTATAGCCGCTGTGATTGGCGCGGGAATTTTCTCAACCATTGGGCAGGCTGCTTATAATGGGGGCCCAGGCGTTGTATTTTTATTCATTATTACAGCTATTACCTGCGGATTTACAGCATTGTGCTATGCAGAATTTGCTTCCCGTGTACCGGTCGCTGGTAGTGCTTACACTTATTCCTACGTGACTTTTGGCGAACTGGTCGCATGGGTTATCGGGTGGGCACTCATACTGGAATACAGTATCGGCAATGTAGTGGTGGCGATTTCCTGGAGCAGCTACTTTTTAAACCTCCTTGAAGGGGTTGGTATTCATCTACCGGCATGGCTGGCAATTGATCCCACAACAGCACACAAAGAATTCATTGCAGCACAATCAGCTGGAGCATCAACGGAGGGGCTAACGTGGAGCATAGCACCGGTTGTGGCTGGATATAAAGTCATCTGCAATGTGCCTGCGTTCGTCATCATTGTATTGATTACAGCGTTGGCTTACATCGGGATCAAGGAAAGTAGGACCAGCGCTAATTTCATGGTGGGGTTAAAGATGTTTGTGCTTGCCATCATCGTCATCATCGGAGTGTTTTATATTGACGCCAGCAACTGGGATCCTTTTATGCCAAATGGTTTCACGGGGGTATTAAAAGGAGTATCCGCAGTTTTCTTCGCCTACATAGGTTTCGACGCAATCTCTACAACGGCAGAGGAATGCGCCAACCCTCAGCGAGATCTTCCCCGGGGAATGATCTACTCCCTGATCATATGCACAATGATTTACGTTGTCGTTACCCTGGTCATCACGGGAATGGTTAGCTATTCCGAATTCAACAATGTAGCCGATCCATTAGCCTACGTTTTTGACAAGATCGATCTCAGCAAAGTCGGCTTTTTCATTTCTGTTAGCGCGGTCGTTGCAGCCACGAGTGTTCTCCTGGTATTTCAGATTGGACAACCACGGATTTGGATGAGCATGAGCCGCGACGGTCTGATGCCAAAGCGATTTGGAAAAATACATCCGCGTTTCCAAACGCCTGGGTTCTCTACGATTGTCACGGGTATTATTGTGGCTATCCCTTCACTGTTTGTTGAGAGCGCGATCATGACCGACCTTACCAGCATTGGTACCTTGTTTGCATTTGTTCTTGTATGCGGTGGCGTTCTTATGTTGCCGCGAATGGAGAAATCTGCGCAAAAGAAATTTAATCTCCCCTATATTAATGCTCAATGGATCGTTGCTCCATTGTTCATTCTTTTTGTGTTAATGTTCAGGCATCGCCTCGGAGACGCTATCATTAACATCGTTGATGACACCCAGGAACAAATACTATTTATTCTTTTTGTGATTTTGTTTGCGGCCATAAGCGTAATTTCCTTCACGAAGAAGCTCTCACTTATCCCTGTGTTGGGTATGACATGCTGCCTTTACCTGATGATCGAGATCCCCACCAGCAGCTGGATTGTTTTCTTTGGCTGGATGGCTTTTGGCCTCACCTTTTATTTTCTCTATGGCTATTGGAAAAGTAAGTTAGCTACGCGTTAATTTTTCCAGAACTGATTTTATAGACAACCCCACGCTCCTTAACGTAATTGAGTATAAAATCAAAGCAGTATTGATCCTCGCCTAAAAACTCGGGCGGGCATATTCCTCTCCTGGTGAATTTTCCGTCCAAAACGAGGTTAACGGCCGCGGTACACGTATAACCGGTTGTCCTCGCCATTGACAACGTATTGGTGGTTGTATCTGTCTTATCCAGCAAGTCGTACTGATAAGATTTTGTCTTACCACTTTCGTCGCCTTTGAGACGAATCCTCATTACGGTAAACTCCTCTTCACCGGGTTTCAACTTCCACTTGGGAAACAAAAGCTTCGCCGTTAGATCGATAGGTCGGATCTTAACGCCTTTCACATCAACTTCCTCATATGAAAAGAACCCTGCTTCGCGCAGTACTCTGAGGTATTCGATACAACCCGGATAACGAAGTGTCTTTTCAATCATGTTCGGTATATTGGGCATTGTCTTGATCAGCGATCGAAGCCCATCGGAATTCCACGATTCGAGAGTGCCCACACCAGGGAAATCTATTAGTTCTGGATCGGAAAGCGCTTCTTTTATGATCAACTGATTGTTCTGAACATAGCGGGCGGGTCGAACATACTCTTCAATAACATCGATAGGTGAAAACACTGCCTTGTATTCAAATGGCCATTCCCGGACTACAGGAAGTCCGCCCACAAGACACTCGTAATCGTGCACTTTCATTCTTTGATTGTGATAACCAAGGATGATATTACCCATTCCAGGCGCGACGCCGCAGTCGGTTACCACGGTCAGTTGTTTTTCCTTTGCCAATTGATCAAGCTCAAATGGATCTTCGGGAAAGAATGAGATATCAACCATATTCTTGCCGGCTTCGATTACAGTGCGCGCTGTTTGAAATCCTAGAAAACCCGGAACTGCACCAACGACAACTTCTGCAGATGTCAATAATGACCGAAGAGTATCGGTGTCATTAAAATCTACCTGGCGTGTTTTTATACCCTGAGATTTGACTGCCTCCAGTGCATTTTCATTTACATCGGCGGATGTAACATCAAAATTTTTTGACAAATCGACAGCAATAGTTCTACCGACCAAACCGGCACCAAGCACAATTATTTTTTTCATATCCGAACGTTATTGAAGATTGGGCACAAGTTATCAAAGGAAAGTGTTTTTCTGTTTAACTTCCCTTAAAACAAGATCAAATGCTTTCATCCGATTTTATAGAACGGGCCAAACATTCCAAGTTTTCTCTTTGGCTCCTCAACAATGGTTTAGCGCGAATGATACCATTTAATAAACCCCATGGTTTTAAGATCACAGAGATCGGCGATTACCACATCAAGATCCTTCTTCCTTACAAGCGAAGAAATTTGAACCATATCAATGGGCTCCACGCCTGTGCGCTTGCCACCCTTTCTGAATTTGCTACCGGATTGCTTTTAATTTCAAAGCTCGGATTTAGCGCTTACAGGATTATCATGCACCGCCTGGAGATGGATTACCATTACCAGGGAAAGATGAATGCAACCGCGCATTTTGAGATTTCGGAAAGCTGGATAACTGAAAATATTTACGAACCCCTCAAAAATGGTGAGTCCGCAAATGTTGTATGCGAAATAAAAATTTTTGATGAACAAAATAATCACCTTACAACCGGAAAAGTGCATTGGCAGATAAAAGAATGGAAGCGCGTAAAAACCAAAACTTAGAAGTAAATTAGAAGACCTAAACGCCAGATGATTTATGAGAAAAATTGACCAGCTCTTTGAAGAATATGGTGAAAGTCACCAGAACTCAACGAACAAGGCGATTCACTGGATTTGTGTTCCGCTTATTTTTTTCAGCATCGTAGGTCTTGTAGCTTCCATACCATCACAAGCCGTTCAGTCTGTTCTTGGCGATGGTAACCCATATGCAAATTGGGCTGCCGTGGTGTTGGTCCTTGTCTTAATTTATTACATTTCCCTTTCCATTCCACTGGGTATTGGAATGATGCTCTTCGGAGCGTTGTGTCTTTTTGCCGCCAACTTCCTGGTACGCACTACAAACACTCCACTTTGGATTACAAGTCTGATTATTTTTTTTGTCGCCTGGGTTGGCCAATTTTATGGTCATAAAGTAGAGGGTAAGAAACCTTCATTTTTAAAAGACATTCAATTTTTACTGATCGGGCCGGCATGGTTGATGCATTTCATCTATAAACGGCTTGGAATACCTTACTAAACCTTAATGAATTTAAAACCGCATTTGATATCTGTTCCCCAGGTAAATAGTAAATCAGGTATACTCTCCTTTATGGAGGTAGACGGTACGTTGCCTTTTGATGTCAAGCAGCTGTATTGGATTTATGATGTTGAGAGCGAAGCGCTTCGGGGAAATCACGCGCATCTGAATACCGATCGTGTGATAGTTTGCATTTCCGGGCATATCGATGTTGAAATTGAAAGTGTGATGGGAGATACATATGAATTTGAACTTTCGAACCCGTCAGTTGTCTTATTCTATCCACGCATGCATTGGATCAAGCTTACATTTCACAAGGGTGCCCTTGCCGTAGTCGGGGCATCGGACACATTCAAGAACGATGTTACCGTTAAGGATTTTGCGGCTTTCAAAAACCTAACGGTATCAGGTTAGCCGTGGATCAGCGCTTCCCAAGTTTTCTTTTCCATCGCCAGAAATTTGTCTTCAGGAATACTGGAGCGTCGGTAGTACGGTTTCATCATCAGTCGGCAGAGATCTACTTTTCCAAACAAGAACAAAAATTAGTTAGTCTTAACACATCACCCTTCGGCGGATTCCTTACGGATCGCGCGATTAAGAAAGAAGATCTCTACGCTTGCCTCGATGAAATCTATGGTTGGTCAAAAACGCAGAAAATTGTCACGGTGGTGATACGAATGTTCCCTGATGCATACTATCCACAGCTTGCGTCTTTGGTTAAGGATGTCTTATTAGAATCTCAATTTGAAATCCTGTACGAAGATATTGCTCAGTATATTCCGGTCAGAGCGGAGCAGCCAATGGATCTGGATACACACAAAAGAAGACGCTTGAGAACCTCAGATACGCTTGGATATCAATTTCGGATCTTATCCGCGGAGGCGCTCGAGAGATGCTACGAGTTATTCGTGCAAAGCAGAATCAATAAAGGTTATCCGATAACCATGTCGCTGGACGCACTACTAGAGATGTTTGCATTGTTCCCGGATGAATATTTGTTGTTTGGTCTCTTCAATGACGAGAACGTCATCGCCGCCTCAGTAGCAATAAAGGTAAGCGATCAAATTTTGTACTGTTTTTACATTGGAGATGATCTTGGATATCGAGCACACAGCCCCGTTACAACATTAGTGGCAGGGATTTACGAATATTGTCGTGAAAATAATTTTTCGATGCTCGACCTTGGTCTTTCTACCGACAAAGGAATTGTTAACAAGGGGCTTTACAATTTCAAAAAATCCTTTGGCGCATTAGAATCACCTAAAATGACATTTATAAAAAACTTTGAATAAAGCACTGCCAAAAGTCACCATAATCTGTACGTGCTATAACCATGGGAAGTACGTGGCCGAGTGCATCGAATCGGTGATGCATCAGGATTATCCAAATTTTGAACTCATAGTCGTAGACGACGGTAGCGCTGATAACAGCGTTAAAATTATTAACTCCCTCAAAGAAAAATATTCGCAAATCGTATTTGTTAAGCTCGAAGAAAACGTCGGAATCTGTAAGGCGTTCAATACTGCACTTGGCATGTCGGACGGAGATCTTATTATTGATCTAGCTGCAGACGATATGCTGCTTCCCAACAGGTTGTCGAAAGGTGTCCAGGCTTTTCAGCGACTTGATAAAGATTTCGGCGTTCTGTTTGGAGATGCCGAATGGATTGATGAAAGTGGTAAACACCTGAGTTTTCATTCGGAACGGTTCCCCCATGACTCGGTGCCCCGTGGAAATATTTACAAAGATCTGGTGGAACGTTATTTTATTTGCTCTCCGACGATGATGTTTCGCCGGGAGGTTATCGATTTCATGAATGGCTATGACGAGTCACTGACCTATGAAGATTTCGATTTTTGGATCCGATCCTCAAGGCATTTCAAATATGAATACGATCCTGCAGTTCTGGTAAAAAAAAGAAAGGTTAAAAACTCTCTTTCTCACGAACAATTTAAGATTCTCAACAAACACAGCGAGTCAACCTACAGGGTATGCGTTAAGATAGTGGATCTAAATCAGTCGGCTGAAGAGCGTTGGGCTACGGGCAACAGACTTCTTTACGAGATCCGGCAATGCATTAAGACATTGAATATGCCATTGGCAGTGCGATATCTTTTGCTTTGGGGTAGAAATAAGTCTACGCGATAGTTGTCTGAATGGGTTTACCGCGGAGTACACGGAGGAAATGCACGCAGAGGACGCCGGGCGCCTTCTATTAGAACTCATGCATAGTGATGCTCACCCCAGGATTACAATTTCTCCCAATACGCTATTCCTCTGTGTCCTCTGCGGTAAAAATTCCCGTCTCTCATCCCCTATTTACGATTGTCGCTTCCCGACACCATACCTAAATAACTCTCATATCTGCTCAACGCGATGGATCCCATTTCAACAGCGTTAATGATTGCACACATAGGTTCATTGATGTGCAGGCATCTTGAACCGAATTTGCACTGCAATCGCAGATCCCGCATCTCGGGCAAATAATCAGAAATCTCCTGTTCGTTCATATCTACAAGACCCCATTCCTTTACTCCTGGCGTATCAATCACATAGGTGTTCTCGGCAATCAAGAACATCTCTGCGAAGGTAGTCGTGTGCTTACCTTTTTCGGAGAATTGAGAAATTTCTGCAACGGACTGGTTAATGGCCGGAGAAATTTTATTCAGAAGGGTTGACTTACCAACTCCTGAATGCCCCGCTACCAATGTAGTCTTATTTTTTAGGCAGTCGACAATATCCTGGGGATCATCGTGCAATGCCGAAATGGAATAGCAGTTCACTCCGATGTTGGAATAGAGCTGCAGCACTTCATCCAGCTTCTGCCGATCCTGGTCATCGAGCAGATCTATCTTGTTGATGACTAGCACCTGCGGAATCCTAAAGGCTTCAGCGCTCACCAGGCACCTGTCGATAAACCCCAGCGACGTTCTTGGAAATGCCAGGGTTGCCACCAGGAGCAATTGATCTACATTGGCGGCCAGCACGTGCGAGTGGCCAGTCTTCTTAACAGATTGGCGAAGGATGTGATTGGTTCGCGGCAAGATTTCAGTGATGGATCCAACATCTTGTTCGAGATCCATAAGTACTCTATCGCCCACAGCAACGGGATTAGATTCCTTTATCCCTTCCAATCGAATTCTACCCCTTACCCTGCAGTTATACCGTTTCCCATCGGAACCGAGTACATCATAAAATGCTCCAGTTGATCTCAGCACTTTTCCTTCCATTACATCAACAATTTGCGGCAATGAGCCATAATCTTATCTGTTGCTCCGAGATTCTCGACCACATAAGAACGCGTTACCTCACAAGCTAACATAAAACTTTCCGGCGTGTTCAGCATCTCAAATTTCTCTTTGAAAGATTTTGCATCAGAGACTTCAAAAGCACCTCCCCTGTTGATGAGGTCGACGGCTTCCTGAAATTTTTCATAATTTCTGTCACCAAAAAAAATGGGTACCCCATAGCATGCAGCTTCCAGAATATTGTGAAGACCTTTACCGAATGCTCCACCAATGAATGCAAACTCTCCGTACCTGTAAAGGCGTGAAAGCATCCCGACATTGTCAATAATTAACACCTGGCAGCCTTCAATATTGCTATCGGCTGCCCGTGAGAAACGTACTGTTTCGACCTGGGCAGACCTTTCTATTGTTTGGATAAAGTCTTCAGAAATTTCATGCGGAGCTATAATAAACTTGACATTACCCTCACTAATGGTAGGCAACAAAACGTCGAGATCTTCTCGCCAGCAGCTACCGACGACTACAGTTTTTTGGTCACCTTTAAACTTTTCCGCGATCGGAATATTTTCAGCCTGGTTAACGACTGTAATGACCCTGTCAAAGCGTGTATCCCCTGCGATAACGGAATTCTCAAATCCGATCGAGCGTAGCAGTTTTTGAGATTGATCATTCTGAACGAAGAAAAAATCAAAGTTTTTCAAAATACTCCTATAGAAAGATCCATACTTCTTGAAAAAGATTTGCTGCGGCCGAAAAATTGAAGAGACGGATAAGAGTGGAATGTCGTTGTCCTTTAAAGCCTTAGAAAAGTGATACCAAAATTCATACTTTATGAAGATGGCAAAATTTGGTTTCACAACTTGTACAAATTCTCTAGCATTTGAAGCGGTATCCCAGGGCAAATAATGAACGGTAGCGAGAGGATAGTTCTTTCGGACTTCATAACCCGAAGGTGAAAAGAAGGTAACTAGGATATTAAGGTCTGCGAACTCCTTCTTTAGCTGTTCAATAACCGGCCGTCCTTGCTCGAATTCTCCCAGCGATGCGCAATGCACCCACACAACCCGGCCTTTACTTTCGGAAAATGAAATCCTAAGCCGCTCGAAAATACCTTTCCGCCCTTTGACGAAAGCGGCGGCTTTCGAATTAAATAATGCCGCAATCCGGAATCCGATTCGTAGCACCAGCAAGCCAAGGTCATATAGTAGAATCATTCGGGCGAAAGTACGATGCAATAATAGTATTTCAATTTAAGACCTTTGTTCAATGACCGGAATCGTAACGCCGTTTTACTACAATTACCATTTCGCGTACCTGAGGTCGTAAAGCAACTCTGTAAGATTTTAGTAAAACTCGTCAAATGGGTGATTTTTAAAAGCTCTTATTTTAACCCGTTAAACAACCACGATAAATGACACGGTCCATTCGTTCTTTTTACATGAAAAGGATATTTGTGGTGTTACTTCTTTTCATTCCCTTTTTTGGCAATGCACAAAACGAGAATGACATTGTTGATTTCTTAAATGGAGGGATCAGCGATGGAGGAAAACTAATGAATGCATATCTCAATCCTATGATTGAGGGGCTATCATATGGCTTCAACGGTGGGTGGTATCATACTGCGAAAGCGCACAAATCGCTCGGATTCGATTTTGGTGTTTCGTTAAATGCTGTCTGGATACCTAAATCCCAGAATCACTTCAATCCAAATGAACTGAACCTTCAATCCACCAGGCTATTAAGCAGTTCATCAGAAGGTGAGGCTCCATCAATAATAGGCCCTAAGGATGAGACTACATACGGAGTCGACCTGAATAATGATGGCAGTTTTGGAGACATGGTGTTTGGCGGGCCGGAAGGATTGGACTTCAAAAAGAATTTCAAAGTGAGCGGAGTTCTTGCTCCGATGGCACAATTGGGGATTGGTATCTATAAAAATACAGATCTAAAAATTAGGTGGATGCCAGAGATAAATGTAGGAGCATCAAAAGTCAAACTTTTGGGATTTGGAGTGCTACATGATATAAAACAACATATTCCAGGCTTGCGACCTGTGCCTATAGACCTGGCGGTGTTGGTATCATATACGAATATTAAAGGGTCAACGGATTTGACTGGCGGCACCATAGACCGTCCAGTCGGAGATACGCAACCTCAAATGATAACTTACAATATGAATGCCTGGCTGGTACAAGCATTGATATCGAAAAAAATAGCTGTGGTTACGTTCTACGGCGGAGTAGGTTACAATGCAATAAAAACAACCGCGGACGTGGAAGGAAATTATATAATTCCGGGAGGATCCACCAACGGAGTTAAAGATCCTCTTGCGTTCGGTTTCAAAAACAAAAGCTTTAGAATAACTGCGGGTGTCCGCTTTAAATTTGGTCCCATTTATTTGAATGGTGACTATTCGATCCAAGAATACAATACGTTGAGCGTTGGGCTGGGGGTTGCAGTCCGATAATTTTTTGCTTAAGGAAGGTAGATTAATGTGCTTCTACTTTCCTTTGTATTCTGGATAATCCTTTGATTGAATCTTAAAAAAGAGAAAAGCCTCCTCCTGAGCAAAAGAGGTAGGCTTTTCAATCAAAAGGCAGACTTCATCAAAAGTAACCTTCAACCCTTAAATTCAAAAATTCTTCATTTCGTAACCCATTCGCTATATTTTTGCGCCTTCATTTGCATTAAACTATTGCGAGCCAGACTGGTATGGAGAAAATAAAAGTATTGTTTGTCTGCCTGGGAAACATTTGCAGGTCGCCGTTGGCCGAAGCCATTTTCAAGGACAAGATAAAAAAGAAAAATCTTGAACACTTTTTCGAGGTCGATTCATGTGGGACGTCAGATTATCATATTGGAGAACAGCCAGATCGACGGACAATAGCAAACGCGCGAAAGAACGGTGTGGCTATTGATCACTGCGGCCGACAATTTACTGTGCGAGACCTCGAAGAATTCGATTATATTTTTGCGATGGACAAGAGTAATCAGCACAATATCCTTAGACTGCTCAAGGATGAAAAGCATCGAAAAAAAGTAATGCTAATGCGAGAGTTTGATACAGTGGGCAAAGGTGAAGAAGTGCCCGATCCATACTATGGCGGCGAAAAGAATTTTCAGGAAGTGTTCGAAATGTTAAATCGTTCGACAGAGAATTTTCTCAAGCACATAGAGTCAACTACACTCCAGAAGTCTCGGAGTTAAGTGCCTGATGCAATAAAATTTTTATCCTTTCAGAAACAGGTATTTTACCTGCAGCTTCGATAGCACGAGGCGACATTTTTTTCAAGGTCTTCTTCAGTACATCCACTACTTTCTCAGGTTCATGTTTTTCTGTGAATTCTTCTAAATAGAACTCAATAAACACAAGGCAAATCACATCTTCCAACAACTGTGTATCAGGGTTGCTGTGCAAGCCTTTTTTAAGCAGAAGCGTTTTTACTTTTTCGATCGTCTCATCATCGTATCGACAGCTTTTCAAAATCTGTTCGGCCAGGTTTGCATGATGAGTCTTCAAAACATTTCTCCATTGCAGATATCCTTTTCTGTCCATCGGGTATGACTCCCGTGGGATTTCCCATCGACCGATGTGTTGACAATGTGCTGCTAGTTTGAGATATGAAGGCGCCGCTGGGTAAAAATCATCAAGGCGCTTGCTCATACGTTGCGCATACAAAACCTCTTTCGGCACAGTGGTATCACCGACGCGTTCGTGATGAGGATCGTTCAGGTTATAAGCATCGAACGTTGTAATTGCTTTTTCAAAACGATCGTCGTCTAACATATCGAGAGTATAAATTTGAAGATAAATCTAGTCAATTCCTGACGGAGAAGGCGTCCGAATATCAGAGTAACGATCATAATCTGTCCTCCAAAGCACGGATATGCCAAAAATGGTGTACGCAATCGACTACGATAATTTTTAATCAATTTTTTACGTAATTATACGTATTTTACTAGGTATTATTCGGGATAAAATACGTATTATTACTTATTATTTGATCAAGACTTACTTAAATCGTTTGCATATGGCGAGGATCGTTGTGGTCGGAAATGGAATGGTCGGTTACAAGTTCTGCGAGAAGCTTCGAAGCCTTTCAAAAGAATGTGAAATTATCGTTTACGGAGAGGAGCCGAGACCCGCATACGATCGCGTCCACCTCAGCAGTTACTTTTCAGGTTCGTCAGCCGAGGATCTTTTGATGGCACCAGCTTCATGGTATGTGGATAACTCTGTGGAATTGTTCACAAGTGAACTTGTCACTGAAATAGATCGAGACAATAAATCTGTCCGAACGCATACCGGTAAGGTTGATCGATATGATTACCTCGTGTTGGCTACAGGCTCCAGTGCGTTTGTCCCCCCCGTTGAGGGCGTTGAACGCGATGGAGTGTTTGTTTATCGGACAATAGAGGATCTCAATCAAATTATCAATTACGGAAAGAAGGTTCGGCGAGCCGCAGTACTTGGCGGCGGATTGCTAGGGTTGGAAGCAGCTAAAGCTCTGCTTGATCTCGGAATGGAAACGCATGTTGTAGAATTTGCTCCGAGGCTAATGCCCAGACAAATTGATGACGTCGGTTCGGCAGTTCTTTCGCACAAGCTTTCACAACTGGGAATAACCATACATACCGGTAAGAGCACAAAAAAAATTACAGGTAATGGAAAACTTGAAGGTTTGGAATTCGCTGATGGCTCTTCGTTGTCAGTTGAGATGTTAGTGATCTCAGCAGGAATACGACCCCGGGATGAATTAGCAAAGTCCAGCGGAATACAAGTGCATCCACGCGGTGGAATCTTAGTTGATGACCAACTTAAAACAAGTGATCCATCCATTTTTGCCATCGGCGAAGCAGCGTCTCACGGGAACATGATCTATGGACTCGTAGCACCGGGTTACGAAATGGCCGACATCGTTTCAAAACAAATTGTTGGCAAAGAAGCAAAAAGCTTTACAGGTTTTGATATGTCGACCAAACTTAAACTGATCGGCGTAGACGTAGCCAGCTTTGGTGATCCGTTTGGTGAAGGAAATCCGAGCATTCCAATTGCATTCCAGGACAGGCGCAACGGCGTGTATAAGCGCATTAATATTTCTGAAGACGGAAAACACCTTCTCGGTGGAATTCTGATTGGCGATGCAAGCCAGTATAACCTTTTCCATCAAATGGTGGTGAACAAAATGCCATTGCCCGAGCATCCAGAGTCGCTTATTGTAGGTGTACCTGGAAAACAAGAAGCGGAGGGTGCTGGCGTAAAAAACTTGCCCGACACGGCGCAAATCTGTTCGTGCGAAAATGTTTCTAAAGGTGACCTTGTTTGCCAGGTTAAAGATCACGATGTAACAACGGTTGATGAGCTTAAGAAAAAAACCAAGGCGTGCACCGGCTGCGGTGGCTGTACACCAATGGTAAACGATATTCTAAAGCTCACACTGGAGTCGCTGGGGCATAGTATTAAAAAAACGCTGTGCGAGCACTTTGAATATTCACGTCAGGAATTATTCGATATCATCAAAGTAAAAGGAATAAAAACCTATGATGCCCTACTGGATAGCGTGGGCAAGGGTGATGGATGTGAAATTTGTAAACCTGCCGTCGCATCTCTACTGGCAAGTATCTGGAATGAGCTTATTGCAGAACAAGACACCATCCAGGATACTAACGATCGGTATCTCGCGAATATTCAAAGAGGAGGAACATATTCAGTGGTACCACGAATAGCCGGTGGAGAAATTACACCGGCGAAGTTGATAGCGATTGGACGCATTGCAAA
This sequence comes from Bacteroidota bacterium, assembly GCA_023412765.1. Lineage (GTDB taxonomy): Bacteria > Bacteroidota > Bacteroidia > Cytophagales > Cyclobacteriaceae > Chryseolinea. Next base: position 11,692 of record JAEZBX010000036.1, on the reverse strand, counting down.
AAAATATGGCTTGTACACAAAGATTACAGGTGGTCAACGCATTGACATGTTTGGCGCGCGCGTAGATCAGCTACCCGACATTTGGGAAGAACTTATCGAAGAAGGTTTTGAGAGTGGACATGCTTATGGAAAGGCTCTTCGGACAATTAAGAGTTGTGTTGGCTCCACATGGTGTCGCTATGGCGTGCAGGATTCAGTGTCATTTGCGGTCTTCATCGAGGACCGCTACAAAGGGCTGCGCGCACCACACAAACTAAAGGGTGCGGTCTCAGGCTGCATTCGCGAATGTGCCGAAGCCCAGTCCAAGGACTTTGGAATTATTGCAACTGAGAAAGGCTGGAACCTTTACGTCTGTGGTAACGGAGGCGCTAGACCACAACATGCAAAGCTGCTCGTTAACGATGTAGATACCGAAACCTGCATCAAGCTTATTGACCGGTTCCTCATGTTCTATATTAAAACTGCCGATCCCCTGACGCGTACAGCCACCTGGTTAAATAAGATGGAAGGTGGTCTGGAATACCTTCGCGATGTTATTGTTAGCGACTCTCTCGGAATCGGTGAGATCCTTGAAGAAGAAATGAAACAATTGATCGCTAACTACCACTGTGAATGGAAAAAAGTGGTTGAAAATCCACATCTGAGACAGCGCTACAAGCATTTCATAAACGTCGACGAAACAGATTCAACGTTGGCATTTGTCGAAATGAGAGACCAAAAAATACCAATCGACTGGAACAAGTCAAATACTTAAAACCATACCGATGAATCAGCAACCCGATAATAACTCAAGTACAGTAAAAGTCCTTTCAGAGATCGATCTGCGAAAGAACATTTCGGCCGAAGATCAGAATGTGAAAACCTGGTTTAAAGCTGCGCGCGTGCAGGATTTTCCAGAAAATGGCGGTGCTTGCGTTAAATATAAAGACCTACAGATCGCAGTCTTTAACTTTAGTCGTCGAAATGAATGGTATGCCTGTCAGAACATGTGTCCGCACAAGATGCAAATGGTTTTGTCCCGAGGCCTTATCGGATCGCACCAGGGCGAACCAAAAATTGCATGTCCCTTTCACAAAAAGACCTTCTCTTTAAAAACTGGCGAATGCCTTAATGCGGAAGAATGCACCATAAACGTTTATCCGGTGCGTATTGAAAACGGATTTGTACACATCGGCTTCAACGCGTAGCCAGTAGAATATATTTTCCATTAGCCAAGTTTAAGCGGCAGAAAATTTCTGCTTCACTGCTATGGTGGAGATGATGACGCCTGTGTAACTTTCCCCTCGATGACATTAGATTTTAATCCGGATAGCAAGCTTACCCTTAACCGGTTTAGCAAATTAGGCAGGTGGTATATTTTTGCTTTGAGCATTATCGCCATAGTCTCGATTGTAGGTCAAATACTGATTCAGAATCATCTCCAGGATCAATTGAGCGACTCGCGTGTTGTGAACCTGGCCGGTTCACAACGATACAAAAGTCAGTGGATAGTAAAGACTGCACTACTCATTTATACCGACATCGATCGTGATGATCACACAGGGCAAGTAAACGCCTTGGCGGAGCAGCTCTCGCAATGGAAAGCTGCCCACGATGGACTGCAAAACGGTGATAAAGCACTTAAACTTCCTGGTTCAAATAGCGAGACCATTAGCAATATGTTTAAGGAAATGGAACCCTATTTTAATAAGGTTCATGGTGCCGCAAAGCAAATCATTGAATACAGGAAAGGAAGTTTAACCGATACTACCGGACTTCAACAAACAATCGCGCAATTGCTCACCAACGAGAAAATTTTTCTTCAAAAAATGGATGAAATCGTATTCCAGTACGACAAGGAAGCGCGAGAAAAAGTTGCCACCCTTAGTCGCCTGGAATTCATTCTGCTCATCATTTCGTTATTGGTCATCACACTTGAAGTTATCTTCATCTTCAGGCCCACTGCGATGCGCGTGAATAAGACCATCAATCAACTTATCACATCTGAAAAGAATGCCAAGCAACTCAGCAAGGAAATCGGTGCGCTTTATACATCATTGGAAAAATCATACGAGCAGATCTCCAATATAAATTTACCGCTTGAGAATCCCCGACTACTTGCAAAGGCAGATCACGGTGGAAACATTACTTATGCTACTATACTTCTCGAAGAAATTTTGCAGACGGAACTCCGGGAATTGGGAGTGCCATTATCAGAAATATTTAAGGGAATGGAAGATCCAGGCGACTGGATGGATGAGGTTGTCGATACTGTGTCGGACGGTAATCTCTGGCAGGGTGAAATTTATTTTCGCAATGCAAAAGATGATGACTGTTGGCTGGACCTCACGATAACGCCGGTGTTTAATGACCAGCAGGAAGTTGAAGAACTGTTGATTCTTGGCAGCGATCTCACCACGCGCAAATTGGCAGAAAAGAACATGAACGTCAAAAGCAGAGCCGAGATCGAGAAGAAAATCAATCAACAAAAATTCCGATCGGTATTAATACTAGAAGGTCAGGAAGAGGAACGAAAACGCATCGCCATGGATATCCACGATGGGATTGGGCAAATGCTGACTTCGCTGAAGTTCCAGATTGAATCGATCAACCTGAAGGAGGTTTCAAAAGCAGAAAACAAAATTTCAGAAATTGATCAACTGATCAAACAAATCATCAAAGAGGTAAGAAAGGTCACGTTTAACCTTAAGCCAACTGTGCTGGGCGATTACGGGCTACAAGCAGCATTGAATGTTTTTATCCAGGAAATTGGAAAACTTATCGATATTAAATTAATTTATAAAACCGAAGGTGAACTTTACCGGCTACCTCAGAAAATCGAGAACAACATTTTCAGAATAATTCAAGAAGCAATTAATAATGCTATAAAATATTCGGAAGCTGATGTTGTTGAAATTTTTCTGCGGCAAACGGAAAATGATCTGACAATTGTTGTCAAGGACGAGGGAAAGGGTTTTGATCCGAAGATTGTAGAAGCACGCAGCGTTAATATTGAATCCGGACGCGGTTTCTTCAACATGTATGAGCGGACCGAATATGTCAATGGCAAATTAGAGATAGTCTCAGATCCCGGCAAAGGTACCACGGTCACGCTAAGCGTTCCAATGAGAAATGCGGTGCTAGCGGATTAAGAACGATCGATATTTCAAACCATTATGGAAAAAATTAGTGTGGTTCTGGCAGATGACCATGTGTTAGTGCGAAAGGGAATTAAGGCAATGCTTGAATCAGATACCGAGATTGATGTAGTGGGTGAAGCAAGTAATGGACTGGAAGCGCTGGAAGTTGCAAGTGCATTGAAACCGAACATATTGATACTCGACATCAGAATGCCTGAAATGACAGGCCTGGAAGCGGCAGCCAAACTAGACTCCTATGCCCCAAACACCAAAGCCGTAATCCTGTCGATGCACGACTCGGAAGAATATGTTCTACAGGCTCTTGACTCAGGCGCATACGGCTACTTGCTGAAGGACACGGACAAAAATGAGTTTGTCAAAGCGTTGAAGCAAATAAATTCCGGCAACAAATATTTTAGCGGTGCTGTATCAAATGTCCTGGCTAATCGGTTGCTCAAGACCAAAGTTCAGACCCGTCAAGCGGCCGTTGAAGATCCATACGGACTTACACGCCGCGAGAAAGAAATTCTTAGAATGGTTATTGATGGCCAACATAACAAACAAATCTCCGAATCCTTTGGGAAAAGCGTCCGCACCATCGAGACACATCGCTTCAATATCATGAAGAAGCTTGGCGTGAACAATGCCATTGATATGGTGAATAAGGCGGTGAAGGAATCCCTTGTGTAGCCGTTATTAGTTATCCGTTAATAGTTAATTGTAGAGTGTGCCACTTAGAAGACAATCGTTAATAGACCCTACCATCTGCGTTGGCTTTGTTAGAAAATAACAGGGGTGCGTGCTGGACATTTTGAGCTTTGAAAAAAATAAGCAGAGCACGCATTGGATTATTCTGTTCTGCATTTTCCGCTTGTTCACTTTCCAATTAAATTAGGGGCCTCTGCGCAGCCAAAGCCGTGATTAACTTGGTTTGTATGCCGATTAATAGACTGGCTCTTTTTTCTGTTCAACTTTGTTAATTGGTGCTTTCGACACCGTATAGGAGTTTGTTTTTGCTTCGAAAAAAGGCGCAGAGATTTTAACCCCTAATCTTTATGAATAGTAAAAGTACGAAGAAAAGCAGTAGGATGAGCAACTTTGCCACTGTGAATCCCAATGCTGCAGGCATCGACATCGGTGACTCGGAAATCGTGGTGGCAATTGGTCCGGAAAAATGCGAAGAGAATGTTCTCACCTTTGGGACTTTCACTAGTGATCTTAAGTCAATTATTGAATTTGTTTCCCATTATTCTATTGATACTGTTGCTATGGAATGCACTGGGGTGTACTGGGTGCAGCTTTATCTGCTTCTGGAAGAGCATGGGATCAAAGTAATTGTGGGAAACGCCAGATCTATTAAAAGTGTAAGCGGGAGGAAGGATGATGAGAGTGATGCCATGTGGATTCAACGACTTCATACTTGTGGGCTCATTCGCCCTTGCTTTCAACCTGACCTTCTTAGCCGAGAGCTACGCGAGTTGATGCGATATCGAAAGAATCTTGTCCAGAATCGATCTCAATGCACCAACCGCATAATGAAAGCACTAGAACTGATGAACATAAAGGTGCATACTGTCATTAGTGATATCGATGGTAAAAGCGGAAGAGCTATAGTAGATGCGATTCTTAAGGGGGAGCGCAATCCGGCGGCACTGGCTTTACATGCAGACCCAAGAATTAAGGCTTCACGGGAAACGCTGGAAAAATCATTAGAGGGAAACTGGAATGATGTCCAACTATTTATTTTATCAGAACAGTTCCAACTGTATGACTATTTAAATCATACAATTAGAAAGACTGATCATCAAATTGAACAACATCTGCTGAAAATGATAATCTCTCGCGGTGGGCATCAAGATATTACCATTGATAAATCGATGAGTCGGAAAAGAACGACATCAAAAAACCAAATCCCTTTTCATGCGACCGCTTTCTTAAAAACCTTATTAGGAGTAAACCTTACTGCAATACCAGGCGTAAATGAACTTAGTGCCTTATCTTTTATTGCTGAAACCGGATTTAATATGCATCGATGGCCGACCGACAAGCATTTTAAATCCTGGCTCAATGTAGTTCCCAGCACAGAAAAGACCGGAGGTAAAGTAAAAAGCGAAAAAGTTCGCAAGATTAAACACCACGCAGGACAAGTTCTCCGTGTGGCGGCAAATAGCCTACGAACATCCCATTCGGAATTGGGCGCTTATTTTCGTAGGAAACAAACCAGAGGAGGTCCAGCAAAAGCAATCATAGCCACAGCAGATAAAATCGCCACATCAATCTACCACATGATTAGCCGCAAAGAGGAATACAATCCAATACTATTGGTTGCTAACGGACAAAAACGTAAACTCATTGAGATCGAAAAACTACAAAAACGACTTAAAAAACTTCAATCGGAAGTAATGGACGCGGCTTGAGAATTTTTGTTATATAGGAGTTATACGTTAATAGTTAATCGTGGAGTGTGCCAATCGAAGGACGATGGAAAAAAGAAATTCATTTAAGACGTAATGTAATAGCCTCGCGGCAGGCACGTCGAGACAGACACCGATTACCTGATTACCAATTTTCAGATTACCAATTTCCAGATTACCGATTACCGAATTACCGACTTCACCGCCCCCAACCCTCCATTCACCTACCACCGCTTTCTGCCCGCCTTTTACTAGTATCCAATACGCGTGATTTCCCCGTTATTCACATAAAAACATTCAAAATGGAACTTCAGACAAAAGATAATCGGAACGAAAATTCCAACATAAATAACCGCCATTATCGTGGACGAGCCATCGCAGGCTTGATTGTCGTGATTGTCGGCGCCCTACTCCTGGCACGACAGGTCGGTGTAGAAATGCCATATTGGCTTTTTACATGGCCCATGTTGCTTGTCGCTATCGGCCTATACATTGGGTTTAGACACAATTTCCGCAACCCAGGCTGGATGATACCCACAGGCATAGGGTTAGTTTTTTTAATGGAACACCTTGTTCCTGATGTTGAGCTCAGGCAATACATCTGGCCAATTGTGATTATCGCTATCGGTTTGTTCATGATCTTTCGACCGCGCGGACGCAATCAGGGGGAGTATTGGAAACATTGGGAAAATCGTGACGCTCAATCGTTCTCTGACAGCGCATTTGAAACAGTAACCATATTTGGTGGTGATAAGAAGCAGATTATCTCAAAAGATTTCAGAGGAGGCGAAAGTGTTTGCGCATTTGGCGGTGTAGAAATTAATCTTACACAGGCCGACATCAATGGCACAGCAACGATAGAGGTAGTTCAATTGTTTGGAGGAACCAAGATAATCGTCCCACCACATTGGAAGGTTCTCACCGACGAACTTGTCTGCGTCTTCGGAAGTCTTGAGGACAAACGCCAGGTGGCAGGAACCATCGTAGATGGCACCAAGACTCTCGTTCTGAAAGGTACCTGCATTTTCGGAGGAATTGATTTAAGAAGCTTCTAGTATTATGTATATCGTTTTAATCATTCTTGAAGTATTTATTATGAATTGGTACATCACAAAAATCGTTTTCAACATCGCTGCCGAAACCACTATTAACCAATTTGATGAGCAGCTTAGGCTTGTAGCCGCCGAAAATACGGAAGAAGCTTTTCATAAAGCCCGAACCATTGGCCTTCGAGAAGAAGACATCTTTTATAATGATAATATGAAGGAAGTAAAATGGGAGTTCGTTAACGTGGCTGAAATTATCCCGATATCCAATCTGGAGGATGGAATTGAATTATACTCCAGGATCCATGAAACGGAGGAGCCCAAATCCTATATTCACTACATTCATAAAAAGGCGATTACCCTTCGGAAGAATTCTATATTGTCTTATTAACAGATGCAACCCAACTCAGGCCGAGGCTTCACGGGACGACAATTGATCATTATCTATCTTGGATGGTGGTCCATTTGGATGATGCTTCAAACGCTCGTAATAACGAACACAGGGTTCAACCTAACGTTGGCCTTAAAAGATGCAGGTATCACCACCGTTGTGCTCGCACTTGCAGGTTATGTTGTGATATCAAGTATGCGATATTATCATCCGCGTGATATCAAAAGACTTGCCTGGAGCACCGGACTTGCACTTGCATGCGTTTTCCTCATCCGTTGGCTGTCATTACAGATCATTGGAGATGAAGGTGATTATTCGAATTTTCTCGAGAAGACAATCATAGTACGAGGCCTCTTTTGCTGGCTGATCATCAGTATGATAACTCTTGTAACGTGGACATGGTTTTACATGCGCGAGCAGAGAGAGATAGAAGAAAGAAAAATAAATATGGAAAAGTTGGCTCGCGAAGCAGAGTTGTCTTCCTTACGCCAGCAGCTGCAACCACATTTTCTGTTTAATAGTTTAAATTCCATCAGCGCTTTGGTGGTTACGAAGCCGGAAAAAGCGCGCCAAATGATTCAGGAACTTTCCGACTTTTTGCGCGGGACGATTCGCAAAGACGATCAGCAGCTCGTTTCACTTGAGGAAGAGATCAAGCACCTGAACCTGTATCTTGAAATTGAAAAGGTTCGTTTTGGTCATCGCTTAAAAACAGAGATTGTAGTCGACGATAACGCAAAGAAAATGCAGCTTCCATTGCTGCTATTGCAGCCGTTGCTGGAGAACGCAATCAAGTTTGGACTTTATGATACTATCGGCGAGATTACGATTTCACTGAAAGCAACCAACAACGAAGGCAACCTGCATGTAACGATCGAAAATCCATTCGACCCGGAAACATCACAGATTCGCCCTGGTACGGGATTCGGTCTTAAATCTGTACAACGCAGGCTCTATTTGCTGTATAGTCGAAATGACCTGATATCAGCACGCAACAATGAAACAATTTTCACCACCGAACTGAAAATTCCGCAACCCGCATGATCAAAGTTATCATCATCGATGACGAGCCACTGGCTCAAAGCATTGTCACTGAATACCTCCAGAGCTATCCACAATTCCAGGTACTCCAAACCTGCAACGATGGATTTGAGGGTGTAAAAGCTATTGCCCAGCATAAACCCGATCTGATCTTTCTAGATATCCAGATGCCAAAGATCAATGGATTTGAAATGCTCGAGCTAATCGATCAGCCGCCGGCAGTAATTTTTACAACGGCATTTGACGAGTATGCGATAAAAGCATTCGATTCACACGCGATTGACTATTTGCTTAAGCCCTTCAGCAAGGATCGTTTCGACAAAGCGGTAACAAAATGGCTGCAACAACATGAACAACGACAGCCGAAGGCGCCAAACTGGGAGAACGCCCAAATCAGCCAACCGGAGGAGCGCAACCGAATCGTGGTAAGAGAGGGAAGCAACATCAAGATCGTACCTGTTCATGATATTCTCTACATCGAGGCGTACGATGACTACGTGAAAATCTTTACTACTAAAGAAATGTTTTTGAAAAAGAAGACCATGAGCTTCTACGAACAAAGTCTGAGCCCGTCACAGTTCGTGCGTGTACACCGATCGTATATTATTGCCCTTTCCCAACTCACGAAGATCGAACCTTCTGAAAAGGATTCATATGTCGGTCTGCTCAAGAATGGGACAAGAATACCTTTGAGCAAGAGCGGTTACCTCAAATTAAAATCAGTGCTTGGTATTTAAGAGGCACCTACGTTTCTCTTCAAACTTAAACGCGCTAAAAACGCGCTGATAATCGTCAGGATTGAACCTGCAACCATAGCTGCACCTGGGAAATAAATCTCCGCACCTGGTTTGGAAAAATGATAGAACAGCCACGTCATCAGCAAAGGTCCAATAATGGAAGTGATACTTACAAGGCTGGTAAGTGCTCCTTGCAATTCACCTTGTTGGTTGGGAGGAACCTGCCCTGACATTATTCCCTGGAGAGAGGGCCCTGCAATTCCTCCGAGACAATAAGGTATCAAAAACGCAAACATCATCCAGCCCTGGGTGGCAATTCCAAAAAGCAAGAACCCAATTGAATATAGGGTAAGGCCAACGTATACGCTACGCTCCTGACCAAGTTTAGGAATGATGAAACGAATTAGCCAGCCCTGGACAAATGCCACCATCAGCCCGACAAATGCCAGCGAATAGCCAACCATATCCTCATTCCAGGAGTATTTTTCCATCGTATAATATGACCAGGTGCTTTGCACAGCATGCGCAGCTATATAGATAAGCACGATGGAGCCCACTAGACCGAGAATAACTTTGTATCGGAGAAAAAATTTCATCGTGCCCAACGGGTTAGCACGCTTCCAGTCGAACTTCCTTCTGTGTTCCGCATCAAGTGATTCAGGAACGATAAGATATCCGTAAAGCCAATTAATAAAAGTAAGTATGGCCGCAGCGATAAACGGTGCCCTTAAGCCATAATTAGCAATCACGCCACCCAAAGCCGGGCCGATAATAAATCCAAGACCGAAAGCAGCACCGATCATTCCAAAGTTTTGTGCGCGGTTTTCTGGTGTGCTTACATCTGCAATGTATGCCGAGGCCGTTGTAAAGCTTGCTCCCATTATTCCAGCAATAATACGACCGGCAAAAAGCCAGGTAATTGTTGGCGCAAAAGCCGTTAGCAGGTAATCGAGACCAAATCCGAAGAGCGATATTAATAGCACTGGCCGACGCCCATATTGATCGCTGAGATTTCCGAGGACAGGCGAAAATATAAATTGCATGATGGAAAATGATGCGACCATCCAGCCCCCATAAGAAGCCGCCTCAGGAATACTAATGTTTTCAAGTTCGCTTATCAGACTGGGAACAACAGGAATAATGATTCCAAAACCAATAACATCAATTAATAGTGTAACAAAGATGAAACCCAGTGCGGCTCTTTTTTTCGACATAAACGGAAAGGTAGTGGTTTTCGCTGTAGTAGTATGTGTTTGGATTTGTGTTAGTGTTAGTAGTAAGTAGTAAGTAGTAAGTAGTAAGTAGTAAGTAGTAAGTAGTAAGTAGTAAGTGGTAAGTGGTACGCTCCTTATTCCTTATTCCCTACTCCCTATTGCTATCCAATGTATTCCCATTCAACAGGTTTTCCCATAGCCCTCAACTGTTCAAGACGTGATTGCAGTTGATCCCTCACCTGAAGCGGAAAAGATATTTTCAAATTAGTTCTGTCCGTAAAATCCTGTCCAAGAATTGTTACGTCCATTTCTTTGAGCAAACGCATGATTTCTGAGGTAATATCATACTCAAACGTGAGTTGTAACTGTTCGGTAACGACTTTTTCGATCACCTGCGCGTTTGACAGTGCGTCCTCAGCAGCGGTTTTGTAGGCGGTCACCAAACCGCCAACACCAAGCTTAACGCCTCCGAAGTACCGCACAACGACCACCAAAATATTAGTTAGGCCGGCAGACCTGATCTTGCCAAGAATAGGATCGCCGGCCGAATGATTCGGTTCACCATCATCAAAGGATCTGAATCGTGCCTTATCGGCACCCAACACCCACGCAAAGCAATGGTGACGGGCATCAAAGTATTCTTTTTTCAGGGCGTCAATCTTTTCCTTGATTTCGATTTCGGAATCCACGGGATACGCAAATGCAAGAAACTTACTACCTTTTTCTTTGTAGACACCCTGTGAAGGACCTTCAATTGTATGGTATGAAAATGTTTGCATGCAACCTGTCGAGCGCGGATTTCGTCAAAGTAAATAAAAAAGATTTTGGTGGATGCAACCTTTGAATGGCGTCCATGTCTGTTTTAAAAGAAAATTCAATTCAACTTATATGAAAAAACAAGCCATCGCCTTTGGAGTCTTAATGTTATGTGTAACGCTGGTACAGGCGCAGACCACAGAAACCCGTAATGTGAACACCTTCACAAAAATTGCTTTCAGAGTACCCGGCAAACTATATCTCAGACAGGGATCAACTCAAAAACTGGAGATTGAGGGTAAGAAAGATGTTCTGGAAAAAATCGAAACAAGAGTCGAGGGATCAAGGCTGGTGATTGAGCATGAGGACGAAAAATTTTGGAGATGGGGTAACGACGAAAAGGTTAATATCTACATCACGGTAAAGGATGTTGAAGGTCTTAGTGTTGGAGGATCCGGCGACTTAATCGGTGAAACCAAAATTGTTGCTGACGATATCGATCTGAATGTCAGTGGTTCAGGCAATATGAGGATAGAAGTCGAGGCTTCAGGTGATATGGAAAGCGACGTCTCCGGTTCAGGGAACATCGACCTTCGCGGCAAATGTAAAAATTTCAATAGTGACGTAAGCGGCTCTGGCAGGGTGACCCTTGCTTTGAACGCGTCAGGGCGCGCAGACTTCGGAGTTTCCGGATCCGGCAAGATTGAAGCCAGCGGCGTCGCTTCGAATGTCAAAGCGAATATCAGCGGCTCGGGAAAAGTCCTTGCTGCTGACCTGGAGACTAACAGCTGCGATGTTCGGATTACCGGTTCCGGAGATGTAGAGATCAATGTTAAGAATGAATTGAACGCAAATATTACCGGTAGCGGCAGCGTTCGGTACAAGGGAAATCCCAACAAGGTGAACAGCCACTCGGCTGGGAGTGGAAATGTTAGGAAAATGTAGTAGTACCCTATTTTTGAAAAGAAAAGAAG
>JAEZBX010000023.1 GCA_023412765.1 Bacteroidota bacterium | reverse complement strand
CTTTTGGATTGCAACCTAATTTTAGCTTTGGCCTGGTGGGGGATGTGCGGCTAAAATTCAGTTGCAAATCCAAAAGCGCAGCCATGCGGCTGCGGAGCCAAGTCACGATCAATTACTGTTGCGCTAGGCGACGAAGTACAAAATTATTTCAGACATTATTTCGCCAGCTGTTTAACCGCGTCTTTCACGCTGTGTACCGGTAGTTGGCAGGTTTTGTTATAACAAACATAGACTGTTGGTTTTCCGCCAATGGCGATCTTATCTTTTTGAAGGGGAAGACTTCCTTCTTTTTCGCTTCCCTGCACAAGTGCGAATGGGATGAAATGCTGATGAAGCTGTGATCTTAAGAAGTCGATGCCTTCGCCTGTTAGGACTATTTCAGCAAAGCCTTTCTTTACTTCCATATGTACCATAGCCCAATACGACATAAACGCCGGTTCGCTTTTAACGAGGTGGCTAAGCGAACTAATCATATTATCGGCCTTCTTAATCCAGTCTTCGCATTCAAATAATACACCCAATTGATTGAGATTCTGTGCCATAACTGCATTTGACGAAGGGATGACATTGTCGAATATTTCTTTCTTACGGGTGATCAGTGTTTCGGAATTTGTGGAGGTGTAGAAAAAAAATCCATCTGCCGCGTCAAAGAATTGATCAATTACATGCTGAGTTATTTCTGAAGCGCGAAAGATGTATTTTTCGCGAAAAGTCACCTGATATATTTTGAGATATGCCTGGATAAGAAACGCATAATCGTCAAGAAAACCTTCAGTTCTTGATCGCTTATTCTTGAAAGAGCGATAGACGGTGTTACCGGACATCATTTCCTTTTCGATAAACTCAATGTTCCTTATCGCGGCATCTAAAAAAATTGAGTCGGAGAAAACTTTGTATGCATCCGTGAGTCCACAGGTAGTCATCGCATTCCAGGCAGCGAGGATCTTGTCATCCAACCCGGGAGGTATACGCTGGCTTCTGGCGCGCAATAATTCGTCCTTTGCTCTTGAAAGGGTAGTAACCCATTCATCTGCTTTTAACGAATTATCCTTCAGAAACTGTGCATCTTCCCTGATGCGCATGAGGATATTGCTACCATGTTCCCAATTACCTTCCTCCTTCACGCTGTAATAACTTGATAGAAGCGACTCGTCTTGGCCAAGAATTTCGCGAAGTTCTTCTTTGCGCCAGATATAATATTTCCCTTCAACGCCCTCGCTGTCTGCATCCAGCGCCGAATAAAATCCGCCGTTGTCATGCATCATTTCGCGTTGTAGCCACAAAAAAGATTCATATACAACATCCTTGAATGCATCATCTTTTGAAATCGCGTAGGCTTCGCTGTACAAACTCAGCAATTGCGCATTGTCGTAAAGCATTTTTTCAAAATGGGGGGCAAACCAATAGCGGTCGACTGAGTACCGGGAGAAGCCACCGCCAACCTGATCATAGATTCCACCCATTGAAATCTTCTTCAATGTGAACAAGGAATGGCTAAGCGCTTCCTGATTATCTGATAGGTAAAAATACCTGAGCAGGAATAGCCAGATCGATGGCATAATAAACTTGGGTTCCTTATCCATTCCACCCCATTTCTTGTCAAACTTACCTTCCAAAAGTTTGTACATCGAATTCAGGTCGGACATTAATTCAGAATCTGTAGGCTGTTGCTTATAGCGCGCCACCTCAGAAGTTAGAAGATGTAATCGAAGTTCTTCTGCAGTCTCTTCTATTTTGTCGCGATTCGCACGATAGGCGTTATGGATGTTATTCAGGACTTCAATCCATACTTGCGGTGTGAAGTATGTCCCGCCGAAAAAAGGTTTTTGTTCTGGCGTAAGAAACACATTCAAAGGCCAACCACCATGAACTCCCAACAAGTGAACTGCATCCATGTATATCTGATCGATGTCGGGCCGTTCTTCGCGATCAACTTTTATGCAGACAAAAAATTTGTTCATCACTTCCGCGATGTGCTCTTTTTCGAACGATTCACGTTCCATCACGTGGCACCAATGACATGATGAATATCCGATGCTTACAAGGATGGGTTTGTCTTCGGCGACTGCTTTTTGCAAAGCTTCTTCACCCCATTCATACCAATCAACCGGGTTGTGTACATGTTGAAGAAGATACGGTGAAGTGGAGTGTATTAGTCTATTAGCCATGAATCTTTTTTGGATTAATGGAAACGCAGCTAAAGCGTTTCTGTCTAGTGATTTTTAAGCATCGCTATCTCTTCATCAACATCGATTAGATGCTTTAGTTCTTCGAGCTTCTTGATTGTTTCGGCTACGAACTTCTGGTGAGGCTCCGATCCAGGGTTAAAAGGTCTGTGATTCAACGCAGACGCAATATCTTTCCATTTGGCTAAGAACACTTTGAGCTCGTCGTCGAAATGACCATCGACAAACTTTTGCCAGATATAATCTTCAGCAACGTCCGAGGGATGTATCATGTCGGCTTTATAAAATCTATAATCACGCAGATCATCCATTAGGATTTCATAGGAAGGGAAGTAGTGTACGTCGCTATGTTGTTCACTTATTGTATGACATGCTATACGCAGTACAGACTTGCTGACGCTGTTGAGTTCAAGGGTGTCCTTAATGTGGCGAACAGGACTGACCGTTAGGATAATTTCGATTTCCGGATTAATTGCCTTAAGATCCATGTACATGTTCTCAAAAGAATCGACCATTTTCTTTTGCGTGAGCAGATACTTCTTGAACAGATTTTGGGGCATCTTGTGACAATTGGCAACGATCGAATTTGTATCATTCAACTCGTACACCCAGGCGGTGCCGTAGGTGATTATCAACCACTTGGTTTTTGAAAGGAAATCGTGTGCGTGTGAAACAGCAGCTTGTAAAATCCTTATAAGCATCTGCTGATTTGCGGCCGAAAACCGCGAGTGGAAGTCGTAATGAAAAACGCCATCCTTCCGATGGGCAAGCAATTCTTCCGAGACCTGAGTATTTGAGGTTGCGTGTCTGATTACCTTATGGATCGAGTATGGATTATAGACAGTACCAAAAGGATTGACCAAAGTGCTTACCTTATTCGATAGCAAGCGTGAACCGATTGCATCCGAAAAGCAGGATCCAATAGTCAATATCCTGTCTATTAAGCGTATACGCCTGGAAGACGGGGTTAGAAAAATTTCTGTTCTGAAATTATTCATAATTATGTTTCCGCGAACATTTGAAAATTTGCCACTTTTTCGGCTATTTTAAGCTCGTGATAAAAGAGAATAAACCTTTAAAAATATGAATAACGATCTTACCGCATTTGAAAAGATTCCGGTAAAAATCTTCAACACTTCTGAAGCCGGTTCGATTTACGTGGCAAAAGAAATTGCCGCGTTAATAAAATTGCGGCAGAAGGAAGGAAAACCGTGCGTTCTCGGTCTTGCGACCGGATCCACTCCAACCAGACTTTATGCAGAGCTGGTAAAAATGCATCAGAAAGACGGGTTGAGTTTTAAGAATGTCCACACATTCAATCTCGATGAGTACTATCCGATGCAGCCTGAGGCATTGCAGAGTTATGTTAGGTTTATGCGCGAGCATCTTTTTGACCACATCGACATACCCAAAAAGAATATCAATATCCCTGATGGCACCCTGGCAAAAACAGAGGTAAGTGACTTTTGTAAAAACTACGAAGAGAAGATCGATAAGCTTGGTGGGATAGACATCCAGATCCTTGGCATTGGTCGGACCGGACATATTGGTTTTAACGAACCTGGATCCTCAGAGCGATCGCTCACACGCCTTGTATCCCTTGACCAGGTTACACGTATCGACGCTGCGAGCGATTTCTTTGGAGAAGAGAATGTTCCCAGAAAAGCAATCACCATGGGCGTCGGGTCCATTATGAAAGCCTCGAAGGTATATATGATGGCATGGGGTGAAGGAAAATCCAGTGTGATTCGCAAAGCTGTAGAAGGTCCTATTACTGATCAGATCCCTTCGTCATTTTTGCAGAAGCATGCTGATTGCACTGTTGTACTTGACGATGCTGCCTCATCAGCACTGACGCGCGTTAAGACGCCATGGATACTGGATAGCGTTGATTGGAACGATACCCTCATCCGGAAAGCGGTGGTTTGGCTGTCGCAGAAGATTTCAAAACCAGTGCTCAAACTCACCAACCATGATTATATGGAGCATGGTATGGGTGATATTATCACAGAGTTTGGC
Organism: Bacteroidota bacterium; assembly: GCA_023412765.1. Classification (GTDB taxonomy): domain Bacteria; phylum Bacteroidota; class Bacteroidia; order Cytophagales; family Cyclobacteriaceae; genus Chryseolinea. Next base: position 10,227 of record JAEZBX010000023.1, on the reverse strand, counting down.
TCTGCTTACCAGGTAAATATCAAAGTATTTAACTACCTACAACATACGATAACAGGTTGGCCCGGCGGCAAACCAAACGCCGACGATTCACATCGTCCGGAGCGCGCAAAACCATTTCCAAAGCGCGTTGTAATTTTTTCGCCGCACCCCGACGACGACGTGATCTCAATGGGCGGAACGTTTATCAGGCTCGTTGATCAGGGACATGAGGTACACGTTGCTTATCAGACATCAGGTAACATTGCAGTTTTTGATGATGATGCAATTCGGTTCGCAGATTTCGTTAGAGATTTCAATGAACAGTTCGGATTGAGCAAAACTGATGGAGCAAAGTTCTATAAGAAAATTGTGCAGTCTTTGCAGAAAAAAGGTCCAGGTCAAATCGATAGCGAAGAAGTTTTGAAAATCAAAGGTCTTATCAGGAGGGGAGAGGCAAAGGCGGGTGGCCGGTACGTTGGCATTCCCGACGAACAAATGCATTTCCTGGACATGCCGTTTTATGAGACCGGTGCAGTCAAGAAAAAACCATTAAGCGAAGAAGATATCCAAGTGATTATTGATATTCTAGAGCAGGTGAAGCCCCACCAGGTATATGCCGCGGGTGATCTTTCTGACCCGCATGGAACACACCGGGTTTGTCTGGCTGCAATCTTTGAAGCGCTTAAGAGACTTAAGAAAAAACCTTGGGCAAAGGACTGTTGGGTATGGTTGTATCGCGGCGCTTGGCAAGAGTGGGACATCGATCAAATCGAAATGGCAGTACCCCTCAGCCCCGACGAACTAATGCGCAAGCGCAGAGCTATCTTCAAACACCAGTCACAAAAAGACAGTGCAATGTTCCCGGGTAGCGACAAGCGCGAATTCTGGATGCGCGCCGAAGACCGAAACCATGCAACTGCCATTGCTTACAATGCGCTTGGACTTGCGGAGTATGAAGCGATGGAGGCATTCGTGCGCCACAAATTCTGAGGAGAAGTTAATAGTTATTAGTTAATGGTTAATAGTAGTGGGTGTGTCGTAAGATTGCTCTCAAGTCTCCATGGGCGACAAATGAACTAGGCTCGAGCGAACTATTAACTATTAACTAATAACCAATAACGATTCTGCTGTTGCCTCGTATAATGCCGAGATTCCATTGCACCACGATTAACTAATAACGATTAACGTTTAACGACTCACTGCTGCATCTGCATCTCCTGATACTTCCTGAAAGAATTCCTCGAGGAGGGGGTAATCGTTCCTGACTGAACTTCTTGATCAGGAACTGAGGTTGTGCCATCTTCGTATGAAACGGTAACGACGACTTCCAGCGTATGACTTGACGTCCCCCGATAGGTGCCTTTTACGGGAGAACAATCTGAAAAATTCCTTCCAACGGCAAGCCTAACATGCGTTTCATTCGCGATGCAATTATTGGTAGGATCCAGTCCCAGCCATCCATAGGATGGGATATAGGCTTCTACCCAGGCATGCGTTGCACCTTCACCGCGCATCCCGTCTTTATTTGGGCAAACATAACCACTTACATATCGTGCGGGGATACCCATCAATCTTAACATTACCAGTAGTATGTGTGCAAAATCCTGGCAAACACCGGAGCGAAGTTTCCAGATTTCATCCACGGTGGTTTCTACAGTTGTAACACCTTTTTGATAGATGAACTCCTTATAAATATATTCACAGAGATGTATTGCAACTTGAAGCGGGGAGGTTTTCTTTTGCCGTTCTCCTTCGATCAGTTTTTCAACTTCAGGTAGTGCCTTGAATTTTTCCAGTTTCAAAAAATCAATGTACTCAATCTTCAATTTTATTTTTTCCAGTTCAGCCCATTGGAGTTCTGGTTCAATTTTGTCTTCGGGAACAGGTCTGTGTTTTGTCTCAACGAGAAGTCTTGAATCAATTCCCAATTCCTTGTGAGGATGAGCATGAGTGAAGGTTCCGACTTCGTTTCCATAATAATCACGGTGAATATTGACGACGGGATTACCTGTAATAACAATGTTGTGTTGCAGCACTTCCTGCCATTGGTCGTTGAGCGGGTAAAGCATGATCTGATTGGCACTGTCGCGGACAGTATCCTCATAGGCGTACTTAGTAATGTGCCTGATCTTGAATTTTGGCATTAGTCAACTGAATTAACTGTAGGCAAAATAGTAATGATTGAGCATGTTACCTATGTTGGAAATATCCGTGTTGATGGATGCCAGGTAATGATGTAATCCAACGTGAGAAACACTTTGAACATCTGAGTATTGAAGTTTGCTGCGAAGTTTGCCAATCATAAAATCGATTTTTGTAAAACCTTCAGTATTCTGGTCAGCCTGGAGTCGTTTGAAATAACGTTGGAGTTGATTCAGTGAATAGAGCACTGACCGTGGAAAGTCCACATTGAACAGGACCTGATCGATTATATTTCTGGCTTCGAACCCGGAACGATAACGTTTCAGGTAAAGAGAATAACCAGAGATCGAAAGCAACAAGTATTTCCAATAGGTAGTATCAGTAGGTTTATCTAGATCATAAGCAAGGTTGTTGAGCTTTACGTCGAGGATGTCAGCAGTTTGAATTGCGCGTTCCATGTATTTTCCAACATTCATAAAGCACAACCCTTCGCCTCTAAACATTGTATTGTCGGATACGCCGAAATACAACATGCACTCTCTGATCAAAGCGTCTAGTACGGTGATGGGATCCTCACGCCTTACAAGCAGTAAAAGATGGTCATCATGCACAACATGATAGAATTCATTTAGCGTCTGCCATACCTCAGTGGTAATATGGTCTTGCACACTTCGGGCATTTTCGCGGGCCTTCGTTACCATGTTGTATACGGAATTGGGATTTTCCCGCTCAAGCACCATGTATTCGATTACCCTTCGACCGTTTTGCGCAAGCTCGTCAATTTCATCTGGCTCCAGGCTACCGAAGATCCTCAATACCGGGCCCCACGAAAATTCCTGATTGATATCCTGCGAGGAAGCATAATTGATCTTAAGCATACGCAGGATACTGTCTGTTCGCTCCATATAACGCGACATCCAATAAAGTGAGTCTGCAACCCGGCTTAGCATGTGTATTCAGATTTGATCATTTCTACTCAGCTTATTTTGCCAGCACCCAAGTATCTTTGCTGCCGCCTCCCTGTGAGGAGTTGACTATTAGCGATCCTTCTCTCAGCGCAACTCGCGTCAGTCCACCAGCAACTATTTCAATTCCTGTTGGGCCACAAAGTGCAAAGGGTCTTAAGTCTACACGGCGAGGCTGAACTTTCCCCTTGATATAACATGGTGCGCTCGATAAACTGATCACCGGTTGGGCAATGAACTGCCTGGGATTCTTCAATATCTCCATTTTATATGCATCAATTTCTTCATCAGAAGCGGTATGGCCCATCAACATTCCATATCCTCCGGATTCATTCGTCTTCTTAACGACCATCTCGGTAATATTTTTTAAAACATGCTCTCTTTCTTCATCTTTTCCTAGTTGAAATGTCGGGACATTTTTTAGAAGAGGCTCTTCGTTTAAATAGTACCGGATCATCTCTGGAACATAAACATAAATTGCTTTGTCATCAGCCACTCCGTTGCCAATGGAATTCACTATAGCCACATTTCCTTTTCGGTACGCTGACAGCAATCCGGAAACACCCAATACACTCGAGGGTTCGAATACAAGAGGGTCGAGATATTCATCGTCAACGCGGCGGTAGATCACGTCAACTTGCTGTAGCCCGGCCGTGGTCTTCATAAATACGTGGTGATTTTCGACCACTAGATCACGACCTTCGACCAGTTCGATGCCCATAAGTCGTGCTAATGTTGCATGCTCGAAGTACGCTGAATTGTAAATACCGGGCGTAAGTAGCACTACTGTAGGCGAGGCTATTTGTCGCGGTGAAAGGGCCTGCAGATTTTTGTAAAGTATGTTTGGATATTGGGTTACTGGCCTGACAAAATTCTGTGGGATGAGGTCGGGGAAGATACGCTTCGTTATTTCGCGATTCTCAATCATGTAAGAAACACCAGATGGAGTTCTGAGATTATCTTCCAGTACGTAGATGGTCCCATCGTTGTCTCGTATCAAATCTATTCCAGCGATGTGAACATAGATATCATATGGAATGGAAAGTCCCTGCATTTCCCGCAAGTAGTGCGGACATGAATACACCAGTTCGACGGGTACTATACCATCCTTCAAGATGAATTGCTGATGGTAAACGTCCTTCAAAAAAAGATTTAACGCGCGCAAACGCTGTTTGATACCTTTCTCTATGAAATCCCACTCCCTGGCTGTAATGATTCTGGGAATTATATCAAACGGAAAGATCTTCTCGATACCTTCACCACTGGAGTAGACCGTAAAGGTTATTCCCTGGCTCATGAACAACTTCTTGGCTAGCTCTTCCTTTTTGCCTAGCTCATCTGCAGGTATACTTTGAAGATAATCGTAGATCTTCTGGTATTGGCTCCTCACTTGATTGTCCTCATACATCTCATCCCACGTTCGAGGAGCAAGCTCATATTGATTAAAAAGGGAGGTGTTTGGCATTAACACAAGTGTTAGTTTCCCAAAATACCACGTTCGGTAGACATTTATTGAAAGAGTGAAAATAAAAATTCCGCAAACGTTACTTGGGTTTCGTTGGCCGTTATCCGTTGTCCGTTATCCGTACGCCACGATTCTATAGTTTACGCTTTAATTCCACTGAACCACGGATAACGATTAACGGATAACGGAACTGGAATAAAAAAAGCCACCCTTCAAGAGTGGCTTTCCTTTTGATGGGGGAGTATCTACTCCGCGACTACCTTTACCTGAATTTCGTGCTTAACTTCTTTGTGAAGGTCTAACGTTGCGTTATATGTTCCCAATTGCTTAGGAATCTCTTTCAGGTGAACTTTCTTGCGGTCAATATCAAATCCCTTTGCTTTTAAAGCGTCAGCGATCTGTAATGCTGTGATAGCACCAAAGATCTTTCCGCTTTCGCCGGCCTTTGTTCCGATCTCAAGCGTAAGTTCGCCAACTTTTGCAGCAAGGGCTTCTGCATCCTGCTTAACTTTTGCAGCCTTGTGGGCCGCCTGTCTTACGTTTTCTTCAACAAGTCTTTTGTTAGCCTTGTTAGCGATCAATGCATATCCGTTGGGAATGAGGTAATTATTACCATATCCCGCCTTTACTTTAACGATGTCGTTCTTATAGCCAACTCCCGTTACATCTTGTTTCAAAATCACTTCCATGATAAGTCTGCTTTGTAGGGTTAAACTATTATTTTAAAGAATCGCCAACGTACGGAAGCAAGGCCAGGTGACGTGCACGCTTTACAGCCTGCGCCACTTTCTTCTGGAATTTCAAGCTGGTTCCGGTCAAACGGCGAGGCAGGATCTTGCCCTGCTCGTTGATAAATTTTAGAAGGAAGTCAGGATCTTTATAATCGATATACTTGATTCCATTCTTCTTGAAGCGGCAGTATTTCGGTTTGATCTCTGCACGCTTGATGGGTTCGTTCATTAATGTCATCGTGTGGCGCCCTCCTCAGCTTTTTTCACTGGTTTTTTGTTTTTGAATTCACCCTTGCGGCGGCGTTCGTTGTACACCAATGCATGCTTGTCAAGGGCGGTTGTTAAGAAACGCATTACCGATTCGTCGCGTCTGTACTCCGTTTCGAGGGTGTTGATCGTGCTCGGGTCTGCCGAAAATTCGATGAGGTTGTAGAAGCCGGTTGACTTCTTGTTGATCGGATAAGCCATCTTTTTTAAGCCCCATTGCTCGTTATTGAGAATTTCGGCATTAGCTTTCGTCAACACTTTTACGAATTTTTCGACAGTATCCTTTGCCTGTTCTTCAGACAAAACGGGATTTAAAATGAATACTGTCTCGTAATTGTTCATGTTTACTTTAAGTTTTGAGGCTGCAAAAGTAGGAAAAGAGGCCTTATTTACCAACTTCGGGGTGCATAAAGAATATCCTGCAGCTCAATAGGAGCAGGAGAAACAATAAATTTTCTGCAATCGTGCGCGGAGGAACGATTTAGCCTAAATTTATACAGCGGATGAGAAAAGTGATTCAAATATCTTTGGTGGGAGCCGTCCTTTGTTTTTTTGTGGCAGGGTGCAGGGAGAAAAAGGTCGATTTTAGCGCCGATGTAAAACCCATTCTCAACAAACGCTGCATAAGTTGCCACGGCGGTGTGAAGCGGAACGCTGATTTCAGCCTGCTTTTCCGGCATGAGGCCCTCGATACTACCGAATCAGGTAAAGTTGCCATAATTCCCGGCGATCCCCACAATAGCGAAATGATCAGGAGGATAACCTCCAGCGATCCCGAAGTGAGGATGCCTTATAAAGAGGAGCCTCTGACCACGGAAGAGATTGAAATATTAACCACATGGATTGAAGAGGGGGCTGAGTGGGGTGACCACTGGGCCTATCAACCGCCTTCGAAAGTCGTGGTTCCTAAGGAGGAGTTTGCCTCAGAAGCCTGGCCTCAAACTGACATCGACTACTTTATTTTAAGAAAGCTTAAGGCCGAAGACCTGGTTCCTTCCAACCGTGCCGATAAGTCAACCCTTCTCCGCAGGGTTTATATGGATATTATCGGCCTACCACCAACAGCAGAGCAAGCAAAGGCCTTCCTTCTTGACGAAAGTCCCCAGGCCTTCGAAAAGGTTGTGGATCAGCTTTTAGCTTCCGACCATTTCGGTGAGAAATGGGCATCTTGGTGGCTGGATATGGCCCGGTATGCAGATACAAAGGGATATGAGAAAGACGGCGGACGGACCATATGGCGTTATCGAGATTGGGTTATCAAAGCATTTAATAGCGACATGCCATTTGACCAATTTACCATTGAGCAACTGGCCGGCGACCTTCTACCAAACCCAACCGATGACCAGATCATAGCGACTGCCTTTCATCGAAACACCATGAACAATGATGAGGGTGGGACAGACGACGAGGAGTTTCGCGTTGCATCCTTAATTGACAGGGTCAACACAACTTACGAAGTGTGGCAAAGCACGACGATGGGTTGTGTGCAGTGCCATACCCATCCGTACGATCCGTTCGTGCATGAAGAATATTACAAGTCCATGGCGTTTTTTAATAACACGCGCGATGAAGATACGCCGGGCGAACACCCTAACCTGAGAATTTACGAGCCGGAGGATCAAAAAAAGATTGATGATATCCGGAAGTGGGTCGAGTCTTCGGCAGGACGAGAGGAGGCAAATAAGGTAAACAAATTCTTAAGGACGCTTGAACCGAAACATCATCCCCACGACTTTGATGAATTTGTAAAAGGTGCACTGGTTGATAACAAGTGGCTTGGCGTACAGCCCGGGGGTAGTGCGCGAATTAAACAAATCAATCTTACAGGTAAGAGCACCATGTTGATGAATTACTCCAGCTGGCATCAGGGAGGTTCTTTCGAGGTAAGGGTCGATAACCTGAATGGAGATATCATTACATCCGGAAATATTCTTAAAACTGATCGCGTAGCTTCTTTTAGTCTCAAGCCTACGGCTGGTGTTCATGACCTCTATTTCATCTTTCGCAATCCATCCATTGCTCCGGAACCAGCCGTGTGCCTGGTTGAATGGCTTGCATTCCTGGATGATTTACCAGCAGCAGGTTCCCAGCAGCAGGCAAACTACATGAAGACATTTCTCGACCTGATCAATATGCCACTCGAAGACATGCCGGTAATGGTGGAGAATACCCCAGACCAATTTCGTAATACCCATATTTTTGAAAGAGGAAACTGGATGGTACAAGGTGACAAGGTTGATCCTGAAACACCTGATATTTTGAATGCATTTCCAGAAGGTGAGCAGCGTAATAGGCTGGGTTTTGCGAAATGGCTTGTGAACGAAAACAATCCCCTTACGGCTCGTTCAGTTGTCAATCGTTTTTGGGAGCAAATATTTGGTTTGGGTATAGTTGAAACCCTTGAAGATTTTGGCACTCAAGGGGCCAGTCCAACGCACCCGGAACTCCTTGATTGGCTTGCGCTGCGGTTTGTAAATGAACACAAGTGGAGCGTTAAGAAACTCATCAAAGAATTGGTAATGTCGGCAGCTTACCAGCAGGACTCAAGAGTGTCTGATGAGTTAAAAGAAAAGGATCCGAGTAATCGTTTCCTGGCGCGTGGACCAAGAATTCGGTTAACTGCAGAGCAAATTCGCGATCAGGTTTTGGCTACAAGTGGACTCCTTAGCAAAAAGATGTATGGAAAGAGCGTGATGCCTTACCAACCTGAAGGTGTTTGGAATTCTGTATACAGCGGTGAAAAGTGGATATTAAGTGAAGGAGAAGACCGTTACCGACGGTCCGTGTATACCTACATTAAGAGAACAAGTCTTTATCCGTCTATGATGATGTTCGATGGGTCAACGCGTGAGGTATGTGTTAGCAGAAGAATACGAACGAATACACCACTGCAGGCGCTGGCGACGCTTAATGATTCTTCCTTTATTGTGGCAGCGAGAAGTTTTGCTTCGAATATGATGCAAAATGGAACGACGCCACAGGAGCAAATTAAGGCTGGCTATAAGAAGCTTATGATTCGCGACCTGCCTCCAAAAAAACTCGACGTATTGTATGGCCTCTACCAGGATGCGCTGAAGGAATTTGGTTCCAATGAAGACGCGGTCTTCAAACTTACAGCAGACAAATCGAAAGCAAAACAATTGGCGGCAATGACTGTAGTCGCAAACGCCATGCTCAACCTGGACGAAGTATTAACGAAGGAATAAAATTTTATTATGACATTCGGTAACAACCTTGAAGCGCTGCAAAACATTTCGAGAAGACATTTCCTTCGCGAAAGTGCTGCTGGACTTGGTGCGGTGGCATTGGGCTCGCTTATGTCTGCTTGCGGTTCAGGCAATGGTAAGGTAGCCCCCACGTTGTCGCAGGTTACAAATCCAATGCTCCCCAAGCCACCTCATTTTCCCGGCAAAGCAAAGCATGTGATTTATCTTCACATGGCAGGAGCGCCATCACAACTCGAGTTGTTTGACTTTAAGCCGGAATTAAAAAAACTTGACAATCAACTTTGTCCACCGTCGTTACTGGAAGGGAAGAGGTTCGCTTTTATCCGTGGTGTTCCCCGGATGCTCGGTCCGCAGGCACATTTTAAGCAACACGGTGAATCCGGTGCAACGGTATCTGAAAACCTACCACATTTTGCAACGGTAGCCGACGAGGTCTCATTCTTAAAGGGTGTTTATACTGATCAATTCAATCACGCGCCTGCTCAACTGTTTGTACACTCTGGATCGCCGCGCTTGGGGCGTCCTAGCATCGGCTCCTGGATAACGTATGGGCTAGGCACAGAAAATCAAAACCTTCCGGGTTTTGTTGTACTGACATCCGGCGGAAAAACACCTGACGCCGGTAAGAGCGTATGGGGTAGCGGATTTCTTCCGTCGGTCTATCAGGGGGTGCAATGCCGTTCCGAGGGGGAACCCGTTTTGTTTCTGAACGATCCCGACGGGATTAGCCGCGACATGAAGAAAAAGACTATTGATGCAGTCAACGAAATCAATCGCCAGCATTACGACGATTTTAACGATCCTGAAACACTTACACGCATCGCTCAATACGAAATGGCATTCCGGATGCAGATATCCGTTCCTGAAGTTATGAATATCAACGCTGAGCCGGAATATATTCACCAACTGTATGGCACAACGCCGGGAAAAGCTTCCTTCGCTAATAACTGCCTCCTTGCACGCAAGCTGGTAGAACAAGGTGTTAGATACGTACAATTGTTTGATTGGGGTTGGGACGGGCATGGAACGTCCGCGAATGAATCGGTTGATTATGGAATCAAAAACAAATGTCAACAAATCGACCGGGCCATGACTGCATTGTTACTGGACCTGAAGCAGCGCGGACTGTTAGAAGAAACTTTGGTAGTATGGGGCGGTGAGTTTGGCCGTACACCGATGCTGGAGAACAGGGAGGGTAAAGAGATGCCGTTTAAAGGCCGAGATCATCATGTAGAGGCATTTACAATGTGGATGGCTGGTGGTGGAATCAAAAAGGGTATGACCTGGGGTGAAACGGATGAAATCGGATACTATCCAGTGAGCGGAAAAGTTTCACTGCACGATGTACAGGCAACCATTCTCAACCAGGTAGGATTTGACCATGAAAAGCTGACGCATCACTTTCAGGGGCGACCTTTCCGTTTAACCGACGTTTCTGGTAAGGTTATTCA
>JAEZBX010000016.1 GCA_023412765.1 Bacteroidota bacterium | reverse complement strand
GGTTGGAATGCTGTTGAGGCGCCACGCCAACGCTGAATATAAAATGTAAAAGTTTGGGTTTTAACCCTAAAAGTTCGTTCGACTTGTCCCCATCGCTATTGGGAGCACCTGGTCATCAGAACTCTTTTCCATTACGAATTCCCTCAGATCCTTGTTAAAACCCGCCAAGTCTCTCAGGACTTCCTTCGAAACTTTAATGTTTCTTTCTTTTGCCAGGTGCAATGCATCCACGAACTCATTGAAATCGATATTGGCATTGTATAGCTCAGCGATTTCCTGAATGTTGAGATCCAGGCGATTTTTTTGGATGACCTCCAGGGCATCAAAAACTTTGTTATTGTGGTTAATTGCGAGTAGGGACTTTTTTATAATGGGATTATTATACTCCCAAAAGGATACTTTAATGTGCCTCGAACGCAGAATGACCCAGGGCAATATTTCGCCGCCAAGCCAGAAGAACGCTATAATGAGGACAATTTCATTTATTCCATCCATGTTGAGGCAAATGCAAATTTGGCAGCCGAGACCATAAGATACAAAATTTTCAAACGGCCTCTATTTTGTCCCTGACCAAAATTTTCCATCCTCCGACGTAAGCAGTAACCTTTTTTTTAGTCATTCGTATTAATCATTTGATTAAAACATACATTTAAACATCCCTTACTATGAAAACATTGGAAAGAACTCTGATCACAATTGTCTTTTTATTGCTGCTGAATTATGCGGCATCGGCTCAAACCAGAGGCGGTCCAGGTATTATCAGCATTCAAACTTCATATGCGCCTGATATTCCAAGTTCAATGAAATCAAAAATTGATTCAACCTTGTCCGAAACGGTCTCGAGATTTAACCGCGGTTTGCACATTTCAAGGATAGCCGTCAATCACGCATCGGCCAACCAAATGGTGACGCTTAATATTACTAAAGGCAAGCTTGCAACAAAGAAGCAGCGGAAAATAGCGTACGCCGTGAACCTGATCGCACCTTTGTACATACCAATGCATAAGATCAAAAGCACAGTTACGATCCCTTCATCAGATACATCAAATAGTACCATACGTCCTGTGAAAAGCTGTACACATATTCTCGTTGGAAAAATTTCAAGACGCGAAGATAAAATGCTGAGAAAGTATGCCGATAAACTTTTGGATGAGTTGATCTATGTGGATAATGAAATAAGTCGTGCTGCGATGTCTGCCGTTAGCGAATAGTAGACTACAAATTTGTCGAAAAGACGATCGATACGTAACCTGGAGGATATATGTCAACGTTGCTTCTAAAAAAACAGCATCGACCACTCACGTCGTCGTCGGGAAGGCTTGCCGTATCTTCTACCATCTGGAACCTTTGCTGCGCTTGTCTCGCAAGTGGAAAAAAATTCAAATCGGGAATAGTTTTTTCATAAAACGCGCCGGATAAAGTGTCATTTTGCTCATGCGGGTGTGTCTTCGCATATGACGGTGAGTCAGGCGATCGTTTCAGAATTTTTCGGTAACTTTATAATGGGTGAGGCGGAATTAGGTTCAAATTTTTTTGCTGATACAATTATTCCTGCCATTTTCCATTAGCTGAACTTACTACTATCTAACGTACAGTTATGTGCATTCTCAAATGAAGCTCTTGTCTGTTGGCTTTCTTTTTCTATGCCTAAACTATTCATGGGCTCAAACAGGGCCAGGAGGTGTTGGCAATGCCAGTACCAATGTTCTATGGTTGAGCGCCGACAGTGCTGTGTATTCTGATGCAGGTGTTACCCTGGCAGCCAATACCAATAACGTTGCTCAATGGAACGATCGCTCGGGCAACGGGAGGAATGCATCTCACGCAACAGCGGGCGAACGCCCTAATTATCAAACTGGCGTATTAAATGGTCTACCTGTCATACGCTTCAGCGCTTCAAACGGCGATCGTCTTCTTTCAACAAATGTTACCTCTGGAAATGTGGCTTCAGTGTTTGCAGTAGCATCATGGGCGTCACTTCCATCTCCAAATCCAGGAATCATTCATGCAGCACCTGGTGGATCTGCCTTTTCGGGCACCACAACCGATAAGGTAATTGGTCTGTGGGTATCAAGCACAGGTGGTAATATGGTATGGGGCAGAGGTGTGCAGTCAAACAATACGCAACGCGATATCCCGCAGAACACAGGCACTACGGTAAATACATTCTACAGTTTCGCCAATATCTATGACGGTTCCAACATCACTCAATATGTGAACAACACCGGAGCTGGAAGCGTGTCGTACAATGGAACATTAAGGTCGTGGTCGGACTTTGGAATTGGACGACAGGCGACAGAAAGCTGGAACGGTGATATTGCTGAGATAATTGCGTATAACCAGTCCGTTAATTCCGCTCAAAGGATAATTATTAACAATTACCTGGCAGCGAAGTACGACCTGTCATTATCGTCGAACGATGTTTATACCATGGATAATGCAGGTAACGGAAATTTTGATCATGACGTTGCTGGAATAGGCCGGGTGGATGCCAGCAATTTACACAATGATGCACAGGGTTCGGGAATGGTGCGAATATTCGGCCCTTCCAATCTTAATAACAATGAATTTTTGATGTGGGGGCACGACAATGGAACGTTAGAGACTACTAATCGAATAGATGTGTCAGCTAATACCCAGGCCAGGCTGAGGCGGGTATGGAGAGTAAGCGAGGTAAATGCTGCAGGTAGCGCTGTCAACGTAGGTAGTATAGACATGCAGTTCGATCTCTCCAGCCTGGTGCAACCCATCACTGCTTCTGATCTCCGGCTTCTCATCGATCATGATGGCGATGGAATTTTCAACGAAGCAGGCACGATCGAAATTGGAGATGCAATCGCATTGTGTTGCGACAGTTATCTTTTTGAGAACGTGCCGGGCGGAAGTCTTTCGAATGGAGACCGATTTACAATCGGCACTATCAACGTCGATCAGACCCCGCTGCCAATCTCGCTTGAATCTTTTGGTGGCAGTGTTGAAGGGGGTGATGCATATCTCAAGTGGACTACCGTATCAGAATTGAATAATGATTTCTTTACCCTCGAACGCTCCTGGAACGGGAAGAGCTTTTTGCCTGTCGGCGATAATATAAAAGGGGCGGGCACAACAAAGGTGCGGCAGCATTACGAGGTGGTCGATTCCTTCGTTCCATATGGGAAGATATATTACCGTCTAAAACAAACAGATTTTGACGGGCAATACACATACTCTTCAGTGATCATGCTGGAAAACAAACCCAAAGAACTAAAGCTGGAGGTGGTACCCAACCCGTTGGCGCAGGGAAAAGAACTAAAGTTGAGAGTTACATCCGCAGAGCCAATTGATTTTGCAAGCGCTCATATTTCAGCTTTTGATCTTGCGGGAAAGAAAATTGATATAGCGATGGATTCAGACGATAGCGGACAAATTGTTTTACGCTTTAATCACGATCAGGCTACTGGCATTTATGTTGTTTTCCTGAGGTCGGCCCAGTTGCCTACACCGCTATTTGCGAGGGTCTGCGTGATTAGGTAACGTTGATGTCTATCAGCCAGAGAAAAACATCTTTTTGGGCGTGCCCCGGGTTGATTGCCTCCGTTACACTTCGGCAAGCAACCCGGGTCGGGCTATCCGCTGCAAGCCGCGCCGATGTTCTGTCGTACGCTGTAAACAGATTTTAAGGCGGCGCGGGCTTTCCGCTGCTATCCCTCACGCGCGCACGGAATTACGTTTTTATGACTTCAACTTTTCCGATATTTCTGATTATCCATTCCTATTTACAAGAATATATTTTCTAATGATCACACATGTCTGCTCCTACAATCCCTGATCGACGACGTTACGCAGAGATCGCAGCAGTTTTTCTTACGGCCCTTGGCAAATTCATCTTTATGGATTGGCTTGACTTGAAACTTCCTTTTATCATAATTGCGATCGTCGGCTGGACGATCTACGTTGTTGGCCGCGCCCGCAGCGTTCCGGGCATTTTGCGATATTGGGGCTTCAGCAAAGAAACATTCTGGCCGGTATTGCGTATGGTCCTTCCGTTCGCCCTTGTGTCAATCATAATTTTTATTGCGATCGGTTTATACCGGGACACAATCAGACTGACCTGGCATATCATTCCAATACTTATCCTTTATCCAATATGGGGTACGATACAACAATTCCTGGTCATAGCATTGGTGGCGGGCAACTTAAACGAGATTAAAAACGGGACGAGTACTACATTTATAATATTTATCACGGCACTTTTGTTTGGGCTACTCCACTACCCATATTACTGGCTTGTACTCGGCACGTTCGTGCTTGCTCTGTTTTATGGATACGTCTATCTAAGAGCTCGCAACGTTTATGTTATGGGTATTCTGCACGGCTGGCTCGGCGCAATTTTCTTCTATACAGTTGTAGGTCGCGATCCGTTCGCAGAGGTGTTTGGATGGTTTGTTGCAAGGTAGTCAATTGCTTGCCGGACACTCCGCGGCTTGGTTACACCAAATAAAACTACACGTAATAACGTTGGAAGGGTGGCCAACGATTTTGGCCCGAGTATGTCGTATCTAATTCTTAATTTTCGCGTCAATTAAGTTTTTGTATGCAGCGTTTTTTGAGGATATGGCGCGAATCCTTCCCCTATTATCTTGGCGATGATAAAAAGAACACCTGGCTGATCGCAGGTCTCAGTATTTTCATGACCGTTTTTCTAATCGTGCTACTCCCCAAGGAATGGATCTGGATCATGAAATTCACTCTTATCGGGGCGGTTATTTTTGTGGTCTTATATCCCAGCATTGTTTGGGCGCCGAAGCTTTTTCCGAAAGTTATCGATCCCGACAAGTGGACAATTGGCAAATACATTTCTTATACCATCCTTCAGTTGATAGCGATCGGTGTTATCACTTCAGTGCTCACCCATGTTTTTGGATTTCACCCGACGCTGTCCTTTTGGACAAATATGAAATACGCCTTCATCGACATGGTTGTGTATGGCACTGTTTCGGTGGTTCTCTTCACTTTTGTTTTGCGGAATGTAATGCTGAAGAATAATTTGAAGCGAGCACTTCAGGCAAACAAAGAGCTTGAAAGGATTCGGATGATAAACTCGATTGAATCAATGGACTTTGATCATGAAATAACCATCCAATCGGATACCAGCGAAACTGTAAACCTTCACGTGAAAGACCTTTTATATGTTGAAGCTAGTGACAATTATTCCACTGTTTATTGGAGAGGTGAGACAGCAGTACAGAAAAGGATGCTGCGCGTCAATCTTAAAAGTATAGAATCTCAGTTGGGTAGCACAGAGGTCGTCCGGTGCCATCGCTCGTTTATGGTAAACATCAATGCTATCCGGCAGGTAGAAGGCAACACCAACGGGTATCGCTTGTCCATCCGCGATAGTGATTTTAGGGTTCCGGTATCCCGCGGAAAAGGAAAGGAAGTGATTGAAAAGATTAAGGGAATGAGAAAGCAGCTTGTTTGACGCGATCCCTATAAAGTTACAGTTCATCTGGTCTCGCAAAAATCATATTCTGGGCACGCCCATGATTAACGATTAGCTGTTAACGAATAACGATCCCAAAAGCTAGCTCCTCGCCCCAAATCCGCGTTAACGGCCCCAAAACGGGGTTCTTCGAATAACTTCGAATTCAGAACCACGTATGCTGGAACAAGTTAAATTCACTACGAGGCTATGTTTAAATCCGGTCAAATCTTTTTTATAACCCTATTCCTGATCTTCTCAATATTTCATTCTATTCCCGGCTTCGGCCAGGCAACTCAAACGGTACGCGGAAGGGTGGTAGATGCTGTTAGCAACAGCCCGCTCATAGGGGTAACGGTTCGTATACGGGTTGACAGCGCCAGGGTATTGGGTAGCGTAACCGATATAGATGGCTCATTCAGAATTGAACAGGTCCCGCTGGGTCGCCAGACTGTAATCGTTTCTTATATCAGCTACGAAACACAAACACTTTCGAATGTTATGGTAACGGCGGGGAAGGAGGTGATATTAGATATCACTTTACAGGAAAGTGTTACCGAGCTATCGGAAATTACTGTAACTGCCGATATCCACGATGATAAAACAGCAACAAACAATGAGTTAGCAATTGTTAGCGGCAGGTCGTTCAACACCGAAGATACCCGGCGTTACGCAGGCGCGATAGGCGATCCTTCACGAATGGCGGCCAACTTCGCTGGCGTCGTAGGAGGTAATGATGCGCGCAACGATATCGTAGTGCGTGGTAATTCTCCGACGGGAATGTTGTGGCAACTGGAAGGATTAAACATCCCGAATCCCAATCACTTTGGTACGCTCGTCAGCACTGGTGGACCGGTTAGCATGCTAAACAATAACAACATCGATAAATCGGACTTCATAACCAGCGCATTTCCAGCGCAATATGGAAATGCAACAGCAGGGGTATTCGATATAAGGCTCCGTCAAGGTAACAACGAGAAAACCGAACTTATGGCACAGGCGGGGTTCAACGGTTTTGAAATTGGCGCTGAAGGTCCGTTTTCAAAAAACTCAAAAGCCTCTTATCTGGTAAACTATAGGTATTCGACACTTGGGCTTTTCAAGACGTTGGGGTTTGAGTTTGGTACGGGTACAAGTGTTCCGTTATACCAGGATCTGAATTTTAAAGTCACACTTCCGTCCGGGAAAAATGGAAAGTTTACCATTTTCGGTTTAGGAGGAAGCAGCGAAATAGATCTGTTGGGTAGCGAAGCAGACCTCGACGATAATAACAATCTTTACGGAAGCGAAAACGTAGATAGCTATCCACGTTACAAGACTGGGATTGCAGGGATGTCATATGAGCGAACGATATCCCCAAAAACTTTTCTCCGACTCGTTACAGGGATCAGTCACACGGATGAAAATTTGAAAAACGATTCCCTGTCTCGCAATGATCAGAACGTTGTGATGGACAAATTTCTTTGGAATGAGGCATCATTTACCACAACGAAGTACTCGGCCAGTTTGATGACACGAACAAAATTTAACCGCAGAAATACGGTTACTTCTGGCGTTACGGTCGACATGATGGATGTGGACCTCTACCAGCGCGATCTGTTTGCCAATGTGTTAAAAGACACTGTACGGCTAGACGTCGCTGATAGAACAGTTCTATACCAAATGCACACTACATGGAAGCATCGGTTCAACGAAAACTTATCGTTACAAACAGGGGTACACGCCCAATATTATGATCTCAATAAGCAATGGGCTGTAGAACCACGCATGGCGCTGCAATTTATTCCCGGCGATGGTAGCCATGTGTTTAGTATGGGATATGGAATTTTCAATCAGGCTCAAAATATCACCACATCATATGTTCAAACCCGACATGAGGATCAAACCATCATGACGAATAAAGACCTCGGCTTCACAACGAGTCAGCATTTTGTATTCACCTATGATTGGAATATTTCTGAAAAGACAAGGTTGAAGGCTGAGGCTTATTACCAATCCCTTAAGAATGTGCCTGTAGAACAAAGTTCATCTTCGTTCTCTGCCATCAATACCGGGATTTCGTTTGGGCCAATGAATAGAGATAGCCTGGTGAACAAAGGTGTTGGTACCAATTATGGGATTGAACTCACGCTGGAAAGATTTTTCAACGATGGATATTATTATTTGTTGACGACGTCGCTTTTTAATTCACGATATGAAGGGAGCGAAGGAATAGAACGCAACACTGCTTACAATACCCGTTACGTTGTAAATGCGCTGGCAGGGAAAGAGTGGTCACTCAACGGTGGAAAGTTTGTCTCTGTTAATTTAAAAGCAACGTCCATTGGCGGGCCATATCTCACTCCATTGGATTATGAATTGTCAAAAGCCCGCGGAAGGGCTGCCTACAAGGAAAGCGAAGCTTATAGTGTGAGGCAAGACGCGTACTTTCGAATTGACTTAAGATTGTCGTTCCGCCAGGAATTCAAAAGGAGTACTTTAGAGGCATCGTTGGATCTCCAGAATTTGACGAACACTAAAAATATCTTCGCTCAAAACTACAATCCTCGAACTAATTCTGTGATAACACTCTATCAACAGCCGTTCTTCCCTGTGCCGTATGTGAGGTTTACTTTTTAGTACCATAAAGAGATCTGACTGGTGGAGTTTTTTGCCATCTCGCATAAAAGTGTTCAATATTTTATAAACCCGCGAATGTGTGTTTTTCCTCCATGGAATTCCAGTATATAAGTGCCGGGCGGGAGTGAGGATACATCCAAAGTAAAAGTTTGTTGAAATATTGAAATATCCGTCTGGCTTGTAACCCTACGTCCCGAAACATCAAGCAGTGTATACGACTGAACTTCTTGGGGGATCTTGAAGTTTATTTGGTGGCTAGTTGGATTAGGAAAAAACTCAAACGCATCGTTCGATTCGGCGATTGCTGTAATCAAATCGATAGTGACGGCGACGATATACTCATTACTATCCGAACGTCCGTCATTTACAACCAAGGGAATATGCAATACACCAGAGAAGTCTGGGTTCACTGTAACGACGTTTCCTTCAATAATATAATTTGTACCAGGCTTGATTTTCAGAGTAAAGTCTTCAGGAAAATTGTTGTCAAGATCGGATACGAGTAGGTCATTCAGACTAATTTGAATTGTTCGTTCTTCGGTTGGGTATAGTGGATTCGATAATCCGGAAATTCTTGGCCTTACGTTTAGGTCCGTCCATGCAATTCTCCAAACGCTTGAACCATAGGTGCCGGCAAAGATGTGCGTTTCGTTATACGTAATTGGCTTCATGTAGACATCATTCAGACCTTCATTTATTTCGTTCCATCCAAGATTAAAGCCTGGCGCCACAACTAATCCCTTATCTGTTCCTGCATATAGGCCACCGTTATTCACGAATAAAGATAATATCACTTCTGTCGGTAGGCCAATTACTTTTGTAAATGACGTGCTTTGGTATTTGCAACGGAACAAACCTTGGCTGGTTGCTACATACAAGTCATTTTCAAAAAAAATAGCGTCATTAGGATGAAAAGTACCTGTGCCAATCTGAAGTGAATGCCACGAACTTCCAAAGTTTTTGGATACGAAAACTTTGTCCAAAGCGAGTACAACAATTGTATCACCTTTAACTATCGCGTTAAGAATATTCTCATTGTTAAAAATTGGGTTATGCCTGGATGACCAAGTTTCTCCATTTGAGTCTGAAAAATATTGATGTCCATTTTCACACGCGAAGAGCTTTTGCTTATCGCCTGCAAGGATATGAAACCTTGTATTTGGGTCTGTGTCCTGCAAGCTTTGTTTAATTTCCCAACTATTGCCATTGTCCGTCGACTTAAAAATCCCGCTGTTTGTGGCCACTACTAAGTTTGATAAATAAGTATGTATACCTTTTATGGAAACGACCTTATTGAAAACACTTACTGAATTGTCATGCAGGCCATCGTTGAGTTTCCGCCAGGTCATACCATTGTCCGCAGTAGAGAAGATCCCACTACCGGTACCAGCAAAAAGCATGTTGCCAGCGTCCTCCAAGTGCGTTATTATCATATTATTCAAACCCTCATTTTTCTCAAACCACGAAGTTCCATTGTCATCGCTTCGATACAACCCATCATTACTACTTAAAATTATCGTATTACCCTCTTGATAAACTGCGGTAACGTAATCTGCATAAGGGAGATTAGTGATCTTATCCCAATTAACACCTTCATCATTGGAAACGAAAATGGCAGAGTTGCCGTCAGGGATAATTATCTTATCCTCAAATGCATACATGGAATTCAAATAATAATGGTCGTTCACCCCCAAATCCGTAGTATTCCAGGTTTCTCCATAGTCTCGAGAAATTGTGATGGTTTGACCGGCGGCGTAAATTACGTTGTCGTATCCCGTCATGTAATTCAGGGCTATGATTGGTGCAAGGAGCGCTACAAGATTATTACCCTTGTCCGTACTTTTATAGATCTTGTTTTGGGATGCAACAAAAAAATTTTCTCCAGCGATAAAAAAACTTCGAACCTGACCTATTCCATTTCCCTTCTTTGTCCAGGTAGCTCCCTTGTTGTCGGAATGATAGAAGCCCCCTTCTGAATTACCAGCATACACATCATTGCCATCAGCTAGTAGACTATAAAATGTTTTTCCGCTCGTCTCTGTTCCGGTTGCAGTCCAAGTGATTCCCATATCCCCGGATTTGTAAATCCCGTGACTATAGATCGCCGCATATAATGTTGTAGAAGTTGAAGCTATTGCATAGCAGTGCGGATTGTTAGGCAACCCATTGTTCATAACACGCCAATTGTCGCCTCCGTCTTCTGAGCGATATACTCCACCCGCGCCTGCGTTGAGAAATATATATTGACCGATCTTCTCGATGTCGTAGACTGGACCACCGGCCGGGCCGTTGGTAGGTTGCCATTGGGCATGAGCGATCAGGCAAGATGATGCTTTTACAAAAAAAATAATGACAGCTAACTTCATGACTCGGCTTAAGGAAATGAAAATATAGGATATTTTTTAAGAGACTAAAGTGGCAAAAATCAACCTTCAGATTCCATGTAATAAAATTCGCGATTAAGATTTGAAATGGCCGGAAGTTTGCCTAATTACCATGTGAAGACCCCAAGAATATTCTCTACTAGCCGCAAACTTAGATATATCGGAAGGATCTTTTATCAAGTGCTGACTCTTGGTGCCTCGGAGTCTTCGTGGATGAAATTCTAATGCCACCAAGCCCTCAAGACACCGTGAGTTTGCGCCTTCATCTACGTTGCCCATATATGAAGACATTATGGAGT